>DASPUA010000239.1:0-2421 GCA_035623135.1 Thermodesulfovibrionales bacterium
ACCTCGTGGTAGTCAATAGGACCGGCCTCATTGCGATTGTTGACGGACATGGAAGGGAGAGGGAGAAATACAATCTCGTATATGGCGCAAAACTGAAAGTGAAGGAAGGCGACAAGGTTGTAGCTGGCCAGAGATTGGTGGAATGGGATCCCTACTCAACGCCCATTCTGACCGAGGTGGGAGGAAGAGTTGCCCTCGGGGATATCGCTGAGGGTGTATCGGTGAAAGAGGAGGTTGACGAGATTACAGGACTTTCCCATAAAGTCATCATCGATTACCCCGCGTCCATGAGGCCGAGGATCTCGATAAAAGATGAACATGGGAAGGCAACCCTGAAGATACCGGGATCTACGAATCTTGCGCGGTACTTGTTGCCCTCGGGTGCCCATATCCTTGTGGAAAAGGGAGCCCTTGTCTCCCCGGGCGACATTCTTGCAAAGATACCCAGAGAGACCACAAAGACAAAGGATATCACAGGCGGTCTCCCCAGGGTTGCGGAGTTGTTTGAGGCGAGGCGACCAAAAGAACAGGCCATTGTCGCGGAGATTGACGGAGTTGTGGAATTCCGTGGTGCACATAAGGGTATGAGGGTTGTGGTAGTGAAGGGTGGGGAAGAGCAGCGTGAGTATCATATCCCCAAAGGGAAGCATGTGAGTGTCCATGAAGGTGATTGGGTAAAGGCAGGGGAACCATTAATGGACGGAGCGGTGAACCCCCACAGCATCCTCGATATCCTCGGACCGAATGAGCTCCAGAGTTATCTTGTGGATGAAGTGCAGAAGGTATACCGACTCCAGGGTGTTTCGATCAATGACAAGCACATCGAAACCATTGTCCGTCAGATGATGAGAAAGGTGAGGATTGAAGAACCGGGTGATACGACGTTCCTCATCGGCGAACAGGTAGATAGGACACTATTCCTTGAAGCGAATGAAAAGGTGAAGGGATCGGGAGGGGTACCTGCTCAGGGAAGGCCTCTTCTCCTTGGCATCACCAAGGCTTCCCTTACCACCGAAAGTTGGGTTTCCGCTGCATCGTTCCAGGAGACTACACGGGTACTCACCGAGGCTGCCCTGAATGCCCAGATAGATGAATTGAGAGGATTGAAGGAAAATGTCATCATGGGCAGAATAGTGCTTGCCGGTTCAGGGATGCAGAAGTACCGCAACACCTTTGTGAAGAGAGAGCTTGAACAATTTGCTGCCCCTGAACCTGTAACGGAAGAGTAACGCGACGACGCGGGGGGTCGTTCCCCGCAAAGAGCACGGAAAAACAGATCGGGCGTCTCCCCTGACATCAAGAGAGTGATGTTGAGAAGACGCCCGGTCTTCGCTTGGGCAGTGAGCTGCTGAGCATGGACAATAAAAACTTCCATGATGTGCGTTTCATCGCGGATGTCATGCTTGGCCGTCTCTCCCGGTGGCTGAGACTTCTCGGTTTTGATACCCTCTACTATCCGGATATAAAGGACGGCGATCTCATGAAATTGGCGGTACGGGAGAACAGGTATCTTCTCACCAGAGACACACACTTTATGCATATCCGGAATTTTAGGAACTTCCTTATGGTGAGCTCGGATGATCCCATAGAACAGGTGAGGGAAGTGCTCAGTTCATTCATCCTGAACGAATTCAAACCAGGCAGGTGTGCGCGCTGTAATGGTATGCTTGATGCGGTTGTCCGCAGAGAAGAGGCGAGAAACATGGTTCCCGAGTATGTATTTCTTCATTGTGATTCTTTTCTGAGGTGCCGTGTGTGCGGGAACGTCTATTGGGAAGGAACCCACCTGGTGAGATTCAGGACAATGCTCAATCCGGTTCTCATGTCATTAAAGCGAAAGGGTTTACCTTGAAGATGACACGGGTCCAGCGTCAGTTTATCATCTCACTTTTGCTGATCGGGGTAATTATCGTCTTTGGTGTGTTGGGCTATGTCGTAATCGAGGGATGGACTTTTTTTGATGCCCTTTACATGACCATCACCACGATAACAACTGTCGGGTATGGCGAAGTCCATAAACTTTCGGAGATGGGAAGATTATTCACCATTTTCCTCATTGTCTTTGGGGTAGCCACAATACTCTATACCTTCAATAACGCCGCGAGGATCGTTATCGAGGGGGAAATGCAGGAAGTATTCGGGAGGAGAAAAATGGAAAAGACGATTAAAGGGTTAAGGGACCATTACGTGGTGTGCGGATACGGGAGGATGGGTACCGTCATCTGTAAAGAGTTGAAAGAAAAGGGAGCAAGATTTGTGGTGGTGGAGAAGAATCCTGAAAGCCGTGAAACTTTCGATGGAGATATGCTCCTTGTGAAGGGGGATGCCACAAAGGATGAGGTGCTGAGGGAAGCGGGTATCGAAAAGGCGAAAGGACTGATATCGGTGCTGCCCACAGATGCAGAAAACCTCTATGTGGTG
>DASPUA010000240.1:0-2549 GCA_035623135.1 Thermodesulfovibrionales bacterium
TTTTCTATTGTCCCCACCTTCCTGAAGAACACTGTTTCTGCAGAAAACCGGAACCAGGGATGCTCCATGCTGCGCGTGCAAAATATGGCGTTGACCTCAGGAAGTCCTTTGTGATAGGAGACAAGGAGGCGGATATGATTCTTGCCAAAACAGTGGGCGCCAAGAGCATTCTTGTGAGAACAGGCCAGGACAAGGAATCAGCACATGCTGATTTCGTTGCAGAGAATCTCAGAGATGCGATACGACTTGTGGAATAGCCTTTATGCCGGATAAATACAACAAGATACTCATCATCAAACCCAGTTCCCTCGGGGACATTGTCCATAGCCTTCCTGTTCTTGATGCACTCTACAGGTGTTTCCCGGAGGCAGAGATGCACTGGCTTATTGCAAAGGGCCTAGAGGGCCTCTTGGAGAACCACCCAATGCTCAAAAAGGTGTGGATTATCCATAAGGATGAATGGAAAAAGATATCCAGGATCCAGACCACAGTGGCTGAATTGCGTGCGCTCTTCAGGGATCTTCGGAAAGAGAAATTTGATCTTGTCATTGATCTTCAGGGCCTTTTCCGGAGCGGACTTATTGCAAAGGCTACAGGGGCACCGATGCGTATAGGATTTAAGGAGGCAAGGGAAAGGAGCATCACCTTCTATACCCACACGGTTGAAGGGGGAAGGGATATCCACGCAGTGGACAGATATCTCAAGATTCCTGCCTTCCTTGGGTGCAAAGTGGCGCAGGTGCGATTTCCTTTTTCGCCCTCTGTCCCCTCTCCTGACTCTTCACTCCCTGTCTCTGGCGAGTATGTGGTCATGGTCCCTGGCGCGAGAAAACCTGTGAACAGATGGCCTGCCCGGAGGTTTGGAGAGCTGGCATCGCGGTTACCTATGAGGACCCTGGTGTTAGGAAGTCGTGGCGACAGAATGCTCGCAGAAGAGGTGGTGAGGGTATCACGGGGCAAAGCCGAGTCCCTTGCTGGAAGGACCGATATAAAGGGATTGATTCAGGTAATCAGGGGTGCCAGGTTTATGGTGAGCAATGATACCGGTCCCATGCACATTGCTGCGGCCTTCGGCATCCCTGTGTTTGCTCTCTTCGGGCCTGCAAATCCGATGAAGACGGGGCCCTATGGGAAAGGCCATACCATAATTCGTAAGAACATTTCCTGTGCTCCCTGTTACAGGAGGACTTGCAAAAACCCCCGATGTCTGGACATGATAACTGTAGGTGAGGTTGCTGAAATTATATCCGATTTCCTGATGAGAAACAACAACACATGAAGAAAGTTTATGTGCTTCTGGTCATCAGCAGTGTGCTCTTCTCTGCTCCCTGAAACTTGTATTCCCGCTTAATTCTCTATAAATATTTCTTATCAGAAGGATCCGTATTTTTGCCTTTACTTTGAGGGATGCGGTATGGTATAAATTGCAAAAGTTTGCACTTATCAATGACGGTTAGTCCTTGAAACGGATAGCGGGTGCATTCCCCGTCCCGATTTGTCGGGACTGCAGGGTTCTTCATAAACCAGAAGTACAGGAGGTAACCATATGAAGCTCGGTATCCTTGTGAATACCAACAGGCATCTAAAGGATGTAGTTGGTTTAACAAAGGCGGCCATCGCAAAGGGACATGAGGTGATGCTCTTCAATATGGATGATGGCACAAAGCTCCTCGGCACACCAGAATTCAAGGAATTATGCGGCACAAAGGGTGTGATTATGAGTTTCTGTGATCACAGCGCAAAACACATTGGTATTGCCACAGAGGGCCTTCCTCAGGAGATTGTCTGTGGCAGTCAGTATAACAATGCGGTGATGATGCACGATGCAGAAAGGGTGATTGTCCTCTGACTGCCCTGCACGGCATCATGCATTACCTGCCAACAAAGGGGGCGTGAATATGAAGATTCTTCATATATTGAATGACGGACCGACGGAGTTATCCACCAAGATGATAGGTGTTCAGTCCAGGGACCATGAGGTCAAGGTTGTTGATCTTTCCAAAAAAGAGATGTCGTATGAGGCGATCATCGATGCAATCGTTTCGAGCGACAAGGTGATCTCATGGTAAATATGGCTGCTGGGGCAGAGGTCTGTCGATCGCAGGATTGGAAATGGCAATAACATTCACCATAAGGAGGGTGACACGATGAGGAAAATTCGCACAATTTTTATCGGAATGGTTCTCGCCATAGCACTGGTTGCCCCTGTCTCCGCAGCGGACGACATGGCAAAGAAATTAAATGAAGTGCTTATGAAGGGTCCTGCAGAAGGCCACTGGCAGGTCAAGCCTGACGACCTGGATGCCTGGATAAAGGCAAAAAAGGCCGACTTTCTGGTAGTGGATGTGAGACCAAACCCACCGGGACAGCAGGGCGGCAAGATACCTGGCGCCATCTATATTCCCTATAATGAAATACTGAAGGCCGAGAACCTCAAGAAACTTCCGAAAGACAAAAAACTCGTTCTGGTTTGCGTTACCGGTCAGACGCAGAATCTCCCTGTGGTTGCATTACGGGCCCTCGGGTATGACGCCCGCACGCTCCAGTTC
>DASPUA010000241.1:0-3012 GCA_035623135.1 Thermodesulfovibrionales bacterium
ACCTCGTGGAGTCAGCAGCAGAGGCAGTGGGTGTGAATCCTCTCCTTGCGAGGGTAAGTGCCTATTACCATGACATAGGAAAGATCAAGATGCCAGAATATTTTGTCGAGAATTATACGAGCGCAGTGAGCAAACATGACAGGCTCACCCCTCATATGAGCACCATAATCATTGGCTCCCACGTGAAGGAAGGGACTGAACTCGGACATCAGCACAAGTTGCCACAGTCCATCATAGATATCATCCAGCAACACCACGGGACGAGCCTCATGACCTACTTTTACCAGAAGGCAAGAGACCACGATGTGGGTGATCATCCGCTGGTGGAAGATTATAAATACCAGGGGCCAAAACCTCAGACGCGGATTGCGGCCCTCGTAATGATGGCAGATGCGGTCGAGGCTTCATCCAGGGTCCTCAATGATCCGACCCCTGCGCGCATCTCGGCCCTGGTGGACAGAATAATTAACCACATATTTCTCGAAGGTCAGCTGGACGAATGCGAACTCACCCTCAAGGATATATCAGAGATCAAGAAGCATTTCTCATATATCCTCACCGGTATTCTCCACAGGAGGGTAGATTACCCTGGCTTTGATTTCAACCAGGAACCAAAAGAGCTTTTCAAAGACAGTGAAAGGGGGCTCGGGGGCGACACACCGTTTACCCCGCACACTCATGAAGGTCCTCATAGAGAACCACCAAAAGCTCATAAAGATAAACCTCAGGAAGCTAAAAAGGGACTCGCGGGCACTTCTCACGGCATTCCGTCTTAATAAGACCGAGCTGGGAGTACTGCTTGTAAGCGACGGGCAGATGATAAGACTCAATCGCCTTCATCGTACCCTGAACAAACCTACTGATGTACTGTCTTTTCCCATATACGAACACAAGGGAGAAATTCCTGGTAGCAGGGAATCATTGTTGGGCGATATCGTAATTAATCTCGAAGCGGCAAAGAGGCAGTCAGGCCTTTATGGCCTCACCTTCTATGATGAGGTTAGGCGGCTCCTCATCCATGGGTTCCTGCACCTCCTTGGCTACGACCACGAGAAGAATCCCTATCAACAAAAAAAAATGAAACGCCACGAGAGTGAGTTGAGGAATGCCCTTGAAGCGCTGGATTAGGAGTGCCAATTTTGCCATAGAGGGGATACTCCATGGAACAAAGACCCAGAGGCATCTCAGATACCACCTCTATTCTGCTGCGGGTATCCTGATTCTGTGTTACATCCTTGGAATATCCAGAAATGATTTCCTCGTGATTGCCATCATGGTAATTGTAGTTCTTTTTGCCGAACTCTTTAATACCGCCATTGAGACAATGGTGGACATACTTTCCCCTGGACATAACGAGAAGGCAAGAATTACTAAGGACGTAGCGGCAGGAGCGGTGCTCACCACGGCCTTCGGCGCAGCAGTCATCGGGTACATCATTCTTATGCCCTATATCCGCAAGGGATTTCAAACAGGCTTCAGTATCGCAAAACATTCAGGAGAAGATATCTCCGTCATGGCAGTCATCCTGGTGCTTATCCTCGTGGTGATCACAAAAGCGTATCTCGGAAAGGGAACTCCCTTAAGAGGTGGCATTCCCAGCGGCCATTCAGCCCTTGCCTTTTCCCTATGGGTGGGGGTGAGCTACACAACGGGAAATGCGTTTGCCTCCGTATTCTCTTTTTTCCTTGCCGCGGTCATCGCTGCAAGCAGGGTCACATTAAAGATCCATACAGTATGGGAAGTAGTCCTCGGAGGGGCAATAGGCGCCTCGCTCACTTTTCTTCTTTTCCAGATATTCTCCTAACACCATTCCAACGTATCCTCCTTCTGTCTTCACTGTTTGTCTATGTAAAATACGACGCTTACCGTGGCGCTCACCATAATATCTCCTACCTCTAAAGAGGTCTCGGGAACTGCAGCCACCATTTTCGTCTCCATCACCCCCTGCCCGTAAATGGGATGTGGTTGTCTTCCGCAGGACGGAGAAATACTTTTTATTCCCGAAATTGTGGTGCCGAGTGTCCTGGCAACAAAAGATGCCTCTTTTTTTGCCTCCTCTGATGCCTTCCTGATAAAGTCTTCCCACATGGTTCAGAATTTGCTTGCATTATTTTACCAAGAATATTTATTGTACTCGCTGCCGATTGTATTGGCAAACGGGTTACGGTGTATACTAGAGCATGGGTCGTGCATTTCTCATTTCTGCACTATGCGTTCTTATCGGGTATTCCTATGCAGATGCTTTTCAGGCAACACTCCTCCCATCCAGGATCAACCCCGGCGATGCCTTTCTCGTCAAGGTGTCAGAGGCCAGGAAGTCAGAAATTCCTGCTGCCTTCCTAAACGATAAGGAGATCCCCTTTAGCCGATGCGGGGAAGCATGTTTTGTAGGCATTGGTGCCGTGGCATTGGAAGCAAAACCGGGCCGTCACATGATTCATCTTCGTATGGGAGGAAAGAGCAAGCAACTTCCTTTGTTGGTCACACGCGCGTGGTTCCCCACGCTCTTCCTCACCCTGCCAAAAGAAAGGGTATTCCTCAGTCCTGATGACCTTAAGAGGGCTGAGAGGGAAGAGGAACGGTTACAATCATTATGGACGACCATGACCGACCGACTGTGGGAAGGAACTTTCTTGTTTCCCCTGAACCATCGTATCTCATCCGCATTCGGCACAAAAAGAATGCTGAACCAAAAAGTAACAAGCATCCATAAGGGAGTGGATATCAAAGGTAAGGAAGGCGACGGAGTGAGGGCATCCAACAAGGGAAGAGTCGTACTGGCCGAAGAACTCTTTTTCGGCGGCAATACCGTGATTCTGGACCACGGACAGGGAATATTCACTCTATACATGCACCTTTCTTCATTCACCGTGAGACCTGATGACATCGTTTCTACGGGTGACCTCATTGGGTTTGTAGGCTCGTCAGGAAGATCCAGCGGCCCTCACCTTCACTTCGGGGTGAAGATCCAAGGGATAAGTGTAAATCCTGTTTCCCTTGTAAAACTCATGC
>DASPUA010000242.1:0-3690 GCA_035623135.1 Thermodesulfovibrionales bacterium
GTGAAGTCGATAAACTGGTCCACAAAAACAAGGTCTCCCGGCCTTATCTTCTCCCTGAGAGAGCCGACTGCGGTAGTGGCAAGAATATGGGTGCAGCCTTCTTTCTTGAGGGCATAGATGTTCGCCCTGAAGTTTACGCCCGTGGGATAAATGGAATGTCCCTTACCGTGGCGGGCCAGCACAACAGTATCCACCCCATTAATCTTACCGACGGTAAGGACGGAGGAAGGGTTTCCATAAGGGGTTTTTACCCTTTTTTCCCTTATGTCCTTTATAAGGCGCGGGTCGTCCATCCCTGATCCGCCTATGATACCTACCTTTATGCCGCGCATAAAATCTCCTTTCGTGCGTGGAGGTTGAGTTACAAAATAAATAATACCCTCAACCAAAGTCAAGCTTCACACATTCATCGTCCACCCATATTAAATATTCTCCTTCTCCCATTTCAGTGCCTTCTCATAATCCCTGAATTGTTTCTCCCTATCTTTGAATTGCTTCGAATGCACGAGTCTCCTTCCGTTCTTTACAGCAATATCCATATCAGCATGGAGCATTTCATGGTATATGACGAACCCGATGAAATAACGCGGCACATGCCTTCTGTCGAGGATCGTATTTATCCTTATGATGTTCGCATGCCTGTTGTAGCTTCCCAGTGTCCTCTTACTCGCCTCATATCGTGCCTTCCGGGTAACCCAGGTAATGAAACAGGAAAGTTTCTCCTGAAAGTATTCCCTGTTTAACGAATCGTATATCTCACCAAGATTGTGGTATTTTCCCTGCGTAGTGATCTTTGCTCTCTTGGGCGGTGCGCTTCCTAATCTCGTGAGGTTCTCTTTCAGGAATCTTCTAAAGAGAGGGGTGCTTCCATTCCTTTTCTTAATGAATACTGCAATCTCTTCGATCACACCAAGCGGGGCATCCAGGAAGATACGGTGGAGCCTGACAGAAATGGTACTCCCATTTTTCCTCACCGAGAGCATGCTTGTGGAGTTGTCGGTGATGGCCAGGGATACAGTACCGGATGTGGCCCCCTCAAAATAGTTCCTGAGCGAGGTTGGAGTATGTGAGAGGGGCAGCGGCAGTTGTATAGGGCTCTGTCTGGTCAGCTTCTAAAACCCCTTCATTATTTTGTATATTACGGAAAAATCCAGGGCGTCCATGCCTTTGGACAATGTCATCCCAAAGAGCTCTTTTGTAATACTCCCTGTAAAAAGGGGTCTCTTCAATGTCCTTGCCAAATCCTGGAGGTAGTGCAGGTCTTTGTATATCAAGGAAGACGAGAAGTGCGTAGAAAAATCCTCATGAAGCAGCTTTTCTTTTTTTGCATTGAGCACCATGGAGTTGCCTGCTCCGGCGCCAAGGATGTCCAGCACCCTTGATTTATCAATACCCGCGGACTCACCAAATGCAAGGGCCTCTGCAATGGCCGCCATGAATGAGCCCAGTGCAAGGTTATTGATGAGTTTCATCTTGGTTGCAAGGGCAGGTTTTTCCAGGAAAAAGATGTTTTTCCCGATCTTTTCGATCCAGGGAAGGGTCTTGTCAAAGGCGTTCTTGTCGCCGCTTACCAGGACCGTGAGCATACCCACGGACGCAGGAACCACGCTGCCGAGTACAGGGGATTCAAGGTAAAATCCCCCGTGTTTCTTGAGTAACTCATGGAAATAAGTGGCCATTTCAAAATGGTTGGTTGTGGTATCAATAAGGATTTTTCCTGTACAATCGCTCTTGAGGAGACCGTCTTTGCCTGCAAGGACCGCTTCAACCGCAGCACTGTCAAAAAGGTTCATAAACAAAACTTCGGCCTGAGAGAGGAGGGCAGCAGGACTGTCTGCCACTGGCGTCCCGAGGTCTGATGCCTTCTCTCTGGTCCTGTTCCAGACCACTAATTCTACGCCCTCAGAGATAAGTCTTTTCGCCATAGCCTTTCCGAGATGGCCGAGACCTATGAATCCTGCTTTCATACAAATACCTCCTTCAAATAGGATCACGTGAAACAATTAATACTAGCATATTTCCATGAGAGTCACTTAAGGGGTAGGCAGGCAGGGGATAAGAAGGAGGGGGCACGAAGAGTGAGGTGACGGGCTCCAAATATTTCGGAGAAAATGGTACTCTTTACGTGATAGCACAGAGGATAGGAGAGGTGAAGCCGGGGAAAGAAATTCTTTTGAGGGATACCCTTTGCAGACCTGTGTGGCAGAGGATGAGAAACAGGTAGGAGGAGGAAGATATGGAAGAGAAAAAATTTGTGTTCATCCTCACGCATTCTTACGACAGGCCGGATATCGTGGCAGGGGCGATGCAGCTCGCATCAAATATGAAGGCCTTTGATATTGAGCTCGATTTCTTTCTTATGGACGACGGTGTCCTCATCGCCAAGAAGGGTTTCTCGGACACGTTGTCTGAACTCCAGAAACAGGATGAGTTCTCCCCTGTGCATCAGCTGATGAGGACCCTTATCGACGATTTCGGTGTGAAGTTTTACATTTGTGCTTCATGTGTAAAACATTACGGACTGGACAAAGCGGAACTTGTGGAGACTGCAGAGATAAAACCTGGGTCCTTCCTGGGAGAAATGCTTATGGAGAGGCAGAATGTGACATTCTAGATATTCTATGAAGGGAGGTCATCTTCTCCCTGATTGCTGATACAATCCAATTTCCTGCCTCATCTGTGCAAGAGCGTTTAACCCTGCACACAGCAGGTGTTCTTTCCCGTGGGTGCTCGACGACCACTGACATGTGCAGTGCCGTGTGGCCATCTCTTTTCTCTTCGTTAGAGTTCATCAGCTGAGCTACATACTATAAAATGAAATGATGGTAATGTGGCTCAAGACACGCGGGAAGTATCCTCCTCTATTGCACTTTGGATATCGTATGGTATTTAATATCCTATGCCGGAATTGACCCCTTTGATGAGACAATATTTCAGTATTAAAGAGCGACATAAGGACGCAATCCTGATGTTCCGGCTGGGGGATTTTTACGAGATGTTCGGAGAGGATGCAAAGGTCGCATCAAAGATACTTCAGATCGCCCTCACCTCAAGGGAGAAGGGCAAGGAAGAGCCTATCCCCATGTGCGGTATTCCGTTCTTTGCCGCTGAGTCGTATATCGCGAAGCTCGTGAAAGCAGGCCATAAGATTGCGGTATGTGAGCAGATGGAGGATGCAAAGGAGGCGAAGGGCATTGTACAAAGAGATGTAGTGAAAGTCATCACCCCCGGCACCTATACCCCGGAAAATCCCAAGGAGAACAACTACATCTTTTCATTCATGCCGGAGGGGAGGAGACACGGGGTCGCCCTTGTAGATATTTCGACGGGAGAATTCATAGTGTACGAAACAGAGAAGCCCATTGAGGATGAACTCAGCAGGTTTGAGCCGAATGAGCTTCTTGTCCCGGAAAGCCTTAAGGGGAATCTCCATTATGCGGAGGTCCTTAAGCACTATTACACTACCACTATTGACGACTGGTCTTTTCACTTCTCAGAAGCGTACCGGGCTCTCCTGAAACATTTCGGCGTATCAACCCTTGACGGGTTCGGGTGTGAGGGGATGAACGCCGCCATATCAGCTGCGGGCGCCCTCCTGTCCTATGTAGAAGATACCCAGAAAGAGGCCATTCAGTTTAAGAAAATATCTCCTCTCACCCAGGGCGCATATATGTTCCTGGATACGGCCAC
>DASPUA010000243.1:0-4190 GCA_035623135.1 Thermodesulfovibrionales bacterium
CATACTCCAGGACACTCTCCGGGGAATTCCCGGCAAAGATATAAATCAAGATAGAACTTCCCAAACCAAGCACGAGGATAATGGCGGCAATGAGGTAAAGGCGTTTGCGCAAAATTGATTCGCTTTCTCTTAACGATTTACCACTTAATCAGTGCCGATGCCCAGGTGAGGCCGCCACCAAAGGCCTCCAGGAGCACATAATCCCCGTTTCTCACCCTCCCGGCCCTTACCGTCTCGTCAAGGGCTATAGGAATGGATGCTGCCGAGGTATTACCGAAACGGTCAAGGTTTACTACCACCTTTTCCATGGGAAGATTGAGTCTCTTTGCCGTTGCCTGTATGATCCTGAGGTTTGCCTGGTGGGGTATCAGGAGGGAGAGATCAGAGGACTTCAATTTATGTTCCCTTAGTGTCTCAATCACAAGACTTTCCAGCGTCCTCACCGCAACCTTAAATGTCTCATTCCCCTTCATCCTTATAAAATGCATCCTTTTCTTGATCGTTTCCTTCGAGGCAGGAATTCTTGATCCGCCGCCCGGTGCATGGAGAAGGGCCCACATACTGCCGTCTGAGTGTATTTTCACCGAGAGGACCCCTCTGTCTCCCTCAGTCGCATCGAGGATTGCTGCACCCGCACCATCACCAAAAAGCACGCATGTGGTCCTGTCCTCCCAATCGGTAAACTTTGAAAGCACTTCAGAACCCACCACAAGGACCCTCCGGTACGTGCCGCTTCTGATAAATGCATCAGCGACCGAAAGGGCATAGATGAATCCAGAGCATGCCGCGTTCACATCAAATGCAGCCGCCCGTTTGGCATCGAGCTTGTCCTGAAGGATACATGCCGTTGCCGGAAGTGGCATATCCCCACTCACGCTCGCCACAATAATGAGGTCCATATCTCTTGCCTTAAGACCAGCACTCTTAAGGGCGGCCTTGGAGGCTTCATAGGCAAGATCAGATGCAGCCTGCTTTTCATTCGCAATCCTCCGCTCCCTGATCCCCGTTCTCTCAACGATCCATTCATCCGAGGTGTCCACCATCTTTTCCAGCTCATCATTGCGGAGGATCCTCTCCGGTGCATACGAGCCTGTTCCGATAATTTTAGCTCTGACCACCCTTCCCTCCCGTTGAGTGAAAACTATTTATCTCCTCAGTGATGATCTCGTATACCTTTTTCCTGGAGAATTCAGCAGCAACCTTGAGCGCGTTCTTTATGGCCTTTGCCGAGGATCTCCCATGGCTTATGATGCAGGTGCCATTTATCCCCAAAAGGGGTGCCCCTCCGTACTCTGCGTAATCAATCTTTTTCTTGAAATTTCTGAGTGCGGGTTTCATCAGGAGGTAGCCCACCCTTCCGGTGGTCACATCCGCAATTTCCCGCTTCAGCATCTTCATAATAACCTCAGCCAACCCCTCGCTGGTCTTGAGCACAATGTTTCCTATAAACCCATCGCACACCACCACATCCGTAGCACCCGCAAAGATATCTTTCCCTTCGATATTGCCAATGAATCTCACCGGGGAATCTTTGAGGAGCTTGAATGACTCCTTGGTGAGCATATTACCCTTGGTGTCTTCCTCTCCGATGCTCAACAGTGCGATCTTAGGCTCTGGGTTGCCGAACATCGTCCTGCAATATGCATCGCCCATAAGGGCAAACTGCAACAGGTTTTCCGGATCACAGTCCACATTCGCCCCCGCGTCCACAAGGACGAAAGGGCCTTTCAGCGTGGGCATAATGGTGGCAATGGCAGGTCTGTCAACCCCCTCTGAAGCTCCGAACATAAGAAGCGCCATGGCCATGGCAACTCCGGAATGGCCTGCGCTCACCACAGCGTCCGCTTCTTGATTTTTTGCCAGTTCAACTGCCCTTCGTATGGAGGAGTCTTTTTTCTTTCTCACAGCGACAAGGGCTGGTTCATCCATCCCCACAATCTGGGATGCATGTCTTATTTGGAGTCTTTTTGGCGGGTATTTCTTGCCGGAAAGTTCTCTCGCGATTGAAGGTTCGTCGCCCACGAGGACGATCTCAATATCTGCATTTTCATTAACTGTCTCTACTGCGCCCTCGACCGTGACCGCGGGGGCAAAATCTCCCCCCATTGCATCCAGGGCAACTCTCATTCTTTCTCGATGATTTCGAGAACCTTGCGGCCGTCATAGGAGCCGCAACTCAGACATACCCTATGGGACTCCTTGATCTCTTTGCATTCGGGACATACACCGAGGCTGGGCATCTGCCCCTTCCAGTTCGCCCTTCTCTTGTCCCTCCTTGTCCTTGTATGCCTATGCGTAGGATTTGCCACTTTCTTTACTCCTTTCCTTCATCTAATAGTTTTTTTAATACTGCAAGCCTAGGATCTGTTCCTTTTTGCTCACACCTGCAGGGGTTAGCATTCATGTCAGCACCGCACCTCGGACAAATCCCCCTGCATGACTCGCTGCAGAGGGGTTTCATGGGAACGCTCAGCAGTATCTGTTCCACGATAAGGTCCTGGATGTCAAGTTCATCACCCTTATAAAACCCCATGTTCAGCTCATCTTCCTTCACCTCATGCTTTTCTTCTCCCTTCAGTTCCTCTAGTGGATGATAGACCACATCAATTTTCATGTCCATGTCCTTTGGGAAATTTCTGAGGCACCTGCTGCACTGGAGTTCCATCCTGGTAGCCACCTCCCCTTGTGCGAGCACCTCTGAACCGACTTTCTCCAGCCTTAGCAGCACCTTCACCGGCGAAAGCAGTGGGACAAAGACCTTTACAGCCTCCTGAAACTCCAGGTCCAGCCCCTCGTCCGTTATATCAGATACTTGCACCTTCATCGCGAAAGACCACCCGAGTCTGTAATTATAACAAAATGATGTAACAGGTTGTCAAACCTCATTTATCACGTCACAGTTTCGACTCTGTCAACCTAAAAAAACAATTATATGATCACCCGTAAATTTTCCTTGACACCCCACATATCTTCTGATACCATGGCTTCAGATGGGAGAAAGAGAGGGGTTTGGGGAATTGCGCTTTCCTAAAGTATTAGAGGCTTATCATCATATCAAGAAAACCCTTACTCTCCATACAAAGAATCCTTATTAACGGAGGTGGATCATCTATGAGCAAGATCAAAGATGACGGAAGTATCTGGTCAGGCCTCGCGAAAAAAGGGGTCTCGAGGAGGGATTTTATCAAGTATTGCACCACAGTGGCTGCAACTCTTGCGCTGCCTTCCTCCTTTGTCCCTAAGATTGTGGAGGCCCTTGAAAAGGCTAAGAAGCCTTATGCTGTCTGGCTTGAATTCTCGGATTGCGCAGGAGATTCTGAATCAATGCTCAGGGCTACCAAGCCCACTATAGCTGAGGTCGTCCTCGATGTTATCTCCCTTGAGTACCACGAGACCATCATGGCAGGCTCAGGAAAATTTGCCGAGAAAGCCTTACAGGATGTGGTCAAAAACCAGAAGGGTAAGTACATCGCCATTGTGGAGGGCGCCATTCCGATGAAAGATGGAGGTATATATTGCACTATCGGAGGAAAAACAGCGGTTGATATTGCAAAAGATGTGTGTGGAAATGCAGCAATGACCCTTGCCGTAGGCTCATGCGCGAGCTGGGGAGGGATTGCGAGCGCAAGCCCTAATCCTACCGGTTGTGTAGGTGTGGGAAAGGCGGTACCTGGAATCACTTACGTGAATCTCCCCGGATGTCCCATGAATGTGGAAAATGTGACCGCCACCATAGTCCATTATCTCACTTTCGGTGCACTTCCTGCTCTTGACGGAGAACACCGTCCCCTCTTTGCCCACGGCGCCTTGATTCATAATAACTGTGAAAGACGCGCTCATTTCGACGCTGGTCAGTTTGTAAGGAAATGGGGCGACGAAGGCCACAGGCTCGGCTGGTGCCTTTATGAGATGGGCTGCAAAGGACCCGAGGCCCACTTTAATTGTCCCACCATCAGATGGAATGCAGGCACGAGCTGGCCGGTAAAAGCAGGCCATCCCTGTTTTGCATGTGCAAGCACAAATAACTGGGACGCATTCGGACCAATCTACACGCGGCTCGAAAATGTGCCAGGTGCTGGGTATCAGACCAGTGCTGACAAGATCGGCCTTGGTGTTGCCGCAGTGGCTGCAGCAGGTGTGGCAGCCCATGCAGTGATACGGGCAGCAAAGGGCGAACCTCACAAGAAGGA
>DASPUA010000244.1:0-5906 GCA_035623135.1 Thermodesulfovibrionales bacterium
ATCAAGTATTTATATGACACGAAGACCAGTTTCCCTGAGCAAAAGAGTTATACATGGGGCATGTCATCGCCAATGTACAGGCAGGACCCCCTTCTTGAAACAAATGTTCAGGCCCTTGCTGATCAACTCTTCGGCCAGAAAGGCCTTACCAAGGTGTCCGAGAAGTCCGATCTGATGATGTCGATGAGTTACGAATTCGACAGCAGCCTCTATCAATACAGCTACCAGCTTCGGACCCTGACCCTAAATGTCTATAAAACCAGGCGCGATATGCCTTCTCCGTCAGACAAATCCGGGATGTCCATGCACAAGGAAAGCACAGAGGACAGGGAGCTGGTGTGGCGGGGGACGGCATTTGGCTGCATCAACACGGACGCGGCCTCTGGCGACCTCAAGCATGCGGTAGAGGGGATCCTTTCGCATTTCCCGCCACACTGAAAAAGCGAAATGTTATTAGGGAAATTAAGAAACAATAAGTAATCGCACCAGGGAGACAGAACTATGGGACGAAATGGGGTCAGAATCGCAGGATGGCTTATAGTTGTTTCTTTAATATTAGGCGGGCTCAATTCGTTTGTGGGTGCGGCAGATAAAAAGCAGGAGAAACGCCAGGAGATTCGCAAAATGTCACAACAGACATTGAACAGGCTTTACAGCATCCATCCGAGCGCAAAGGCTGCTGTCGAGAATGCAAAAGGCTATGCGGTCTTCAGTAATTTTGGCATGAAGATCTTTCTTGCCGGAGGTGGTTCAGGCAGCGGTATTGCGGTAAACAGGGCCACCAAGCAGGAGACCTTCATGAAGATGGCAGAAATCCAGGCAGGCCTTGGCATAGGGATCAAGAAGTTCAGCGTCGTGTTCGTTTTTGAGACGGAACAGGCGCTGAATAATTTCGTCAATCAGGGGTGGGAGTTCGGCGGCCAGGCAACCGCAGCAGCAAAGGCCGGGGAAAAGGGAGGCGCGTTCGCTGGAGCTACCTCTGTCTCTCCCGGAGTCTGGATGTATCAACTCACCGATACCGGATTGGCAGCTGAAGTCACGGCAAAGGGGACAAAATACTTTAAAGATTCGAGCCTTAATTAGCCTGAACACTACACGCCTCAAACGCACTAGCAGTTCAGGGGCGCACCGTTTACAGGTCACTTCAAATCACCCAGGAAACGCTGGAATTCTTCTGACTCGGCAAGTATTCTGTGGGCGGCATCCTTGATCTTATCAACTTCCTCATCCGACAAATTAAACGTGGTCGGCAAGGTCTTAAAATAGAGCCGCTCAGCCTCATCACGCAGTTCATCGAACTTGACCTGAACGAAATAGAACCGTATATCGCCACAGGCCCCGGCTCTGTGGATATTGGCCCTTCTCCGCACCTTCCTTTCCGAATCTCTTCGGTCCATGCCCTGAAACTCTCTTTGAGCAGCATTACGGTCTCAAAATTGTATCGAGCAATCGAGACGGATGCGTAGGAATCGAGCAAGGTCAAGGGTTGTTTAAAATTAGCCCCTGCGTCATTTGATCCCAACCTATAATAATCTGGTATCCGCAGTTTTTATGATAAGATGTAATGGGGAAGATGAGTACTCCTGACAAAACCATTTCAAGATCCAGGTGACATGAGTCCTGACGATCCATACGATCTGAATCGGTTTCTGAGCGCTCAGGAAGGCGTTTATGAAAGAGCGCTCGCGGAGCTTAAGGGTGGTGCGAAGCGAACTCACTGGATGTGGTTTATATTTCCGCAGATAGATGGATTGGGATACAGTCCAACTGCGAAGCGTTATTCCATCAAGAGCGTGGAAGAAGCTCGGCAGTATCTAAACCATCCTGTTCTCGGAAAAAGGCTATTGGAATGTACGGCAGCTGTGGTCGCTTTCAAGGGTGGATCAATTTCAGAACTCTTTGGCTATCCTGATGATTTGAAGTTTAAGTCATCGATGACGCTGTTTGAGAAAATAGCAGGCTCAGACTCTGTGTTCTCGCTCGCCCTTGAGAGATACTGCCATGGAGAGAGAGACGCCGCGACGCTCAGACTGTTAGAGAAGCCCATTCCCCCAGAATGAGAGAGTTAGATTCACCCTAAAACATGTACCGCTTTTCTAGAGCCTTTTCAGTAATTGAAAGCCCTTCAGAGTTGACGATTGTAAGTGGTGCACCTTCGAATAACTGAGGATATGTCGAAAGCCTCAGCTGAGGAAAATGAACTATACTGCAATACCTTTTTCCCATTGTCCACAGTTTACTGATTTTTCCAAAAGGTGTATAGTTTATTTAATAAGATATTTACAAGAGGAGGGATAATGCAAAAAGGCAAGATTTTATATGATGAGATCGTAATAGTTGCATATGACCTTTATGAAAAGAGAGGAAGAGTTCACGGCTATCACGTGGAAGATTGGTTAGAAGCAGAAAGGATCGTACTGGAAAGACATGCAAAGGAAGTGGAGAAGGAAGCCAATACTATCGGATCAACCAAAAAGAGGAAGGCACCAGCCAAAACCGGAACCAGGACATTGAGGACTTCAAAGAAAACCTCAGAAGGCGGATCAGACACAAAAGTCAAGAAAAGCCCACCTAAAAAGAAGACATAATGTGCAATAGCTGCTAAATCGTGCAATACTGTTGTGTAGAAGTTGCCGAATTATGCAGATAGTGCCACATGACCTCTTTTAGTAGATTTCACCAGGATACGATGGTCACGGCCTCACATCAAGCACTATGTCTCTTTCGGGCAGTGGAATAACGAAAGTGAAGCCACACACCTCAGGAATATCCGGAAGAAGGCCCGGTGACTTTATCCTGTTCGGCGTCACCTCAGTGGAACTGGCCCTCCTTATTTTCCTGACGCCCACCTTCACAATCGCCGATTGGATCTACGTCTTACAGCACATCCTGGTTCTCGTGATCGTCCTCACACGCCGCGCGCCTGAGGTAAAGGACCACTCACTGCCCTCCAGCGCTGCTGTCGTTATAGCGTATGCCTACCCGTACGCCCAGGTAGCATATCTCCGGTGGGTACCAGGCGACCCTGCGTGGCCCTCCGGTGGACTGGTACTCGTGATACTCGCGGCTTGTCTGAGCCTCGCCAGCCTCCTCACCCTGGGCAGACTGTTCGGGGTCTTCCCGGCCTTACGGGGTCTGGCGACGAGAGGCCCCTACGGGCTCGTGCGCCATCCGATGTACCTGGCCTACGTGCTAGCGGACATCGGGTACAACCTTGAGGAATGGAATTTCGGCACAGCGCTGCTGGTGATGGCGGGATGGGCGTCCCTGCTCTACCGGATCCATGCCGAGGAGCGGATACTCTCTCACGATGCGAGATGGTCTGCCTACGTTGCCTTGGTGCGCTACCGCCTCATTCCCGGCCTCTGGTAGACGGCGAGGGACCCGCCTGTATGGGAGGGACAAAGATTTCATCCCGCCCATCTAAAGGGTAATTTTATTCTGTCACACAATGGGCTGTGCAAAATGATTTCTCACAGGAGTCCGACACTGTTGGCGGTATAACAAATGTTGTCACTCCATTGAGAACACCCGCTGTAAATTTTAAAACAATAAAATTGAACTTTACAGCAAATCAAACCGAGGCAACTAGGATTCACCTGCATAACACAGCGGGGAATTGCAAAATGCTGGTCGATATGGTTGAAGTTCGCAAAATGTAGCGTACAAGTCCATCGAAGGGACGCGGGAATAACTGTCGATTTTTTTCGTTTTTTGATTTCCCGTGCCCCTCATGCTTGTCGTTACTCTATCTTTCTTTCGAAAACCTGCATTAGTTTTTGAGGCAAGTAAATTTTTTTAGTTATGCCACGTTTCTAGCGCAAAGCAATGCCTGCTTCAAGTCGCTATACCCCGGTTGTTCCCAGTATTATCTAAGGTCTGGAACACACAGAAGTCAATAGTTTCGGACATTGTTATCCTTCTTGAGGTTTCAGACGCAACTCATTGTAGTAAGTCTAGGTCAAGTGTTCCACTCAATGTACTTTATGTGCTTATTCTATCGCATCAATAAGCTGCTCCCGTTCCGCCGAAACGAGCACTCTCCGTAGCTTGACTTAAACAAGTCTTGAAGAACCTCATCTACTTCATTCTCGACCTGCTGCCAGCCGATCCTATATCAGTGCGAGTTTCGGGGGGCGGTAGACAGGGCCCCTGCTTTGCAGAGGATGATAAGGACATATGAAGAAACCTATGCGATGATGCCAGTTCTTTCGGATGCTCTTCCACGGTTATAATAGTGGAGAGCGACCAATAGCAGGGATGCAATCAGGTAAGCAAGTGCGTAGGCCTTAGCCGCGGCAAAGCCGAACTTGTTGTGCACACCCGCCGTAGAAAGAGTATAGGCATGGATAACGCCAAAGAACGACAAAACAGCTGCCGTTACTGTCCATAGCGCAGCCCTGAGAAATTTCCTCTCAATCACAAATACCATCATTGCAGACAAAATCATGCAGGTGAGCATGAAACCTTGGCTCAGGGAAATAATACCGTATACGTAAAGGTCTCCACCAAATCTCGGGGCTATATCGTATAGGCTGAAGCCTGCCTTGCGCAGTGTCGTTTCTATAAGCAGCAATGCCCACGCTGCAAGCGCCGGCATCAGTCCGACCGCTACAGCCACACTGTGTTTCTTGGGCACTTCTTGGAACGCCTGTGCTGTGATTATAAGTCCGATCCAGAGCAGAATACCTATCATTGCATCTATGGGCACAATCTGGAGCACCAGGGTAACTCCTCCGATCAGACAGAGCACCGTGATTACAACTCCATTCATTATCGAGTAAACCCACCTGGCCCCCATGGCCTTCCACCCCGGGTGTCCAATGTAAATCGTAGTCGGAAACGGGTTTCCCAAGCACGCTGCCACAATTGATCCAAACCCGTTGACTAACAAGGAAGACCGTGTATCATACCGGTCACCGGCAGCTTCCGCACTTTCAAGATTCTGAAGTGAACCTACCACATTGAACAACGCCATCGGGAATATAACAGAAAAATACTTCCATCCCTGCCCGTTCCTCAGAAAAACGAACATATCGGAAAAAGTGGTCTCTGGGATGTGGACGGCAAATTGATATGACTCCCGAAACGGTTGAAAATATAGATAACCAAACCATCTGAGAATCCATGCCATAGTTACACCCAACGCCACGGCAATGAAACCTCCCGGCAGTCTCAACGGCAATTTGACCTGCCCTCCGTAGACAATAATTACTAACAATGCAGGAACAACCGCTATAGCTGGCATGGCGAAGATCTGAAACACGAACCCCATGGATATGAAGGTAATTGCAATGCCAGCCAGCGATGACAACAGTGCTGCTCGTGGTGTATGCCTGCGGAGCCAGTCACCTAAGAAAGCACCGACACATTCCAGGACAGCACTGGCGAGACACGCAAACAGCCCGGCTTGCCAGGCAAGGGTTGGATTTTTCGTTTCGACATATATTGGGGCAATGATTAAAAAAACGTAGGCGATGAGACTGACGGTGTTGACGCCGTATGGCAATGCGGTGACATCTGTTCGTCCCGTCCGGATGGCGAGTTTTCTTGCCTGCCATGCGTAGAACACGTTGCCAAACAGGATGGAAAAAGCGGCTCCGGGAAGAATCTTTCCAAAAATAATATTGGACGGCATGCCGCACAGTTTTCCGCAGAGAACAGCGATCAGCATTAACTGCAAGACATTGTCAACGAACAGCCCGAAGAATCCGTCAATATCTCCTCGAACGATATCCCCGACTTTCATAGATAACCCCTCCTCTCAAACCGTAGGCAGTTATTTAAATATTTTGCTGATGATATCAGATTGTATGAGGGTCGTCAATTTGAACGGCGCATACGAATTGACTCATAAAAAATGTTACCTGGCGAAAAGACTGGGAAGAACGTTGACTCATAATAGA
>DASPUA010000245.1:0-3887 GCA_035623135.1 Thermodesulfovibrionales bacterium
GGTGTCTGTGGAAGGCTTATGTGTTGTCTGAGCTATGAGTATAGCGAGAATGGGGAAGGATGTCCCCGGTGTAAAGAGCCTGAAATTCCCGCAGACACAGATGAGGAGGCAGCGCTTGAAGTTACAGAAAGTCTGCCTGAATGCGCGGGGGAACCCGTTGCTGAGAGGGCTGAACCTCCTGGTGAGGACAAGGAAGTGGAAAGTATCAGGCCACCACGGTCGGATGGAGTCTTTGCCCGAAGGGACACGTATGACCAGAGACGTGGCGAAATGGCCTCGCCTAGGCGAGAGACTGCGCTCGGCACTGAACAAGGGCAGGGATCAGGGGAAGGCGCAGGCCCTGAGCAGAAGGCCCCGGAGGGCGAGAAAAAATTTCATAAACGCAGAAGAAGGCACAGACGAAGGTTCCATAAATGAAAGAACGCTTCTTTGTCACTACGCCTATCTACTATGTGAACGACGTGCCCCATATCGGGCATGCGTATACCACCATTGCAGCAGACATCCTCGCGAGGCGTAACAGGCTGTTTGGAAAACAGGTCTTTTTCCTCACAGGCACTGATGAACATGGGCAGAAGGTCGAGAAAGCTGCTGCGGAAAAAAGGCGAACACCGAAAGGGCATGCCGACATGATGGTGGAAAATTTCAGGAGGCTATGGAAAACACTGAATGTCTCCCTCGATGCCTTTATCCGTACGACCGATACCGAGCACATGAAGACTGTTCAGGGGTTGATGCAAATGCTCCGGGACAGGGGGGAGATAGAGAAAAGGTCCTACTCAGGCTGGTACTGCACCCCTGACGAGAGATTCTGGACAGAAAAAGAGCTTGTTGATGGCAACTGCCCGGACTGCGGAAGGCCTGTTGAGCAGATTCATGAAGAGAACTACTTCTTTCTCATGTCAAAATATCAGAAACCGCTTATCGACTATATTGAGAGCAATCCTTCATATATTCTTCCCGAGACCCGCAGAAACGAGGTCATGGGATTTCTGAAGAACAATACCCTTGGAGACCTCTGCATTTCGAGACCAGTACAAAGACTCTCCTGGGGAATTCCTCTCTCTTTTGATGCAGACTTTGTGACCTATGTCTGGTTTGACGCCCTCGTGAACTATTTCTCCGCCACGCGTTACCTTGCTCCTGATGCGGAAAAGGCAAGGACGGGTGAATTCTGGTGGCCTGCATCCCACCACATCATCGGTAAGGACATCCTTATCACCCATGCCATTTACTGGTCCACAATGCTCATGGCACTCGGTCTGCCCCTTCCCGGAAACATCTTCGCCCATGGGTGGTGGACCGTGGAAGGGAGGAAGATGTCCAAATCCCTGGGCAATGTGGTGGACCCCCATGCGATGGTGGGCAGATATGGAGTGGACGCATTCAGATATTTCCTGTTCAGAGAAGTGCCCTTTGGTCTGGACGGAGACTTTTCTGAAGAGGCCTTTGTCCGACGCATAAATACCGATCTTGCGAATGACCTTGGGAACCTTCTCTCCCGGTTCCTCACCATGGCAGAGAAGTATTTTGAGGGGGAAATGCAGATGCCTGCCGGGCGGGAAGGCACCCTTCCTTTGGATGATTTTGGCGCTGAATGCGTAAGGCTGCTTTCGGGTGTGTATGACGACGGGAAGTGGTCACGGCTGAATTTTAATACCATACTGGAATATCTGTGGGGCATCATTGAGGCTGCAAATAACCACATTGCCAGGAAGGAACCATGGAAGCTTTTTAAAACAAATCCTGATGAGCTCAAGGAGGTCATGGCGAATATCTGGAATGCCCTGAGGCTCACCTCTCTTTCCCTTTATCCTTTTATGCCCAATACCGCAGAGGAGATATGGATACAACTGGGACTGAAATCATTGACCGACGAGGTCGCCCAGAGTTTTTCCTTGCCACTGGCTGGCGGTGAACGATATCCGATGATCTTCACCTGGGTCTGGAGGCCTGCGTACGAAATCAAGGTTACTAAGGGGAAGCAGCTCTTTCCGAGAATTGAAACAGGAGGAAAACTGAAAATGGAAGCAACTCCGGTTGGCAGGGAAGGGAAGGAGAACTCCACAGACAATTATATCTCGATAGAGGAGTTTGCAAAGGTCGAACTCAAGATTGGCAGGATAATTGCTGCGGAAAGGGTCGACAAATCCGATAAGCTGATAAGACTCGAGGTCGATATTGGAGAGGAAAGGCAGATCGTTGCAGGGATCGGAAAGGCATACGACCCTGAATATCTCGTGGGTAAGGAAATAGTGGTGGTGGCGAACCTCAAGCCCGCGAAGCTCATGGGGGTGGAGTCGCGGGGAATGCTCCTGGCAGCCAGTGACGAAGACGGAAAGCCGTCAATCCTTATTCTGGACAGACAAGTGAAGCCTGGAACGAGAGTGAAGTGAGTATCTTTTCCGGTAATCTTGCGGAAACCTGAACCATTAACAAAGACGATGAAAAGTTGCTATAATCTGGATAGTAATCAACGAGTCTCAGAAAAGATAAAACCAGCGCTCAAACAAAACGCGCAAAGGAGGCCGACATGAAAGGAAACAAGAGACTTATCGAGACATTGAACTCACTTCTTGCAGACGAACTGACCGCGATCAACCAGTACATGGTGCATTCTGAGATGTGCGACAACTGGGGCTATCAGAAGCTTCACAAGCAATTCGAGAAGCGCGCCATAGATGAGATGAAGCACGCCGAGAAACTGATCGGTAGGATACTCTTTCTTGAAGGGATTCCTATTGTGAGCAACCTCAGAAAAATGCATATAGGCGCTGATGTTCCTAAACAGCTTGCGAGCGATCATGGGTTGGAAGAAGAGGCGATAAAGGCTTACAACGCAGCCATTGCGCTTGCCGGGGAAGTGAAAGACTTTGCAACGCGAGACGTACTTGAAGGCATTCTGAACCAAGAGGATCAACACATTGATGAAATAGAGGAGTTGACAGACCAGATTGGCCATATGACTTTGCCGATATTCCTCTCTACCCAGACGGAATAAGAAGTTTTGCAGTAGGGACTTCACAATCTGCATATACATAAAAGGGCGGGAACTAGCTCCCGCCCTTTTATGTATTGAATTTCCGAAGAGTCAAGCATGTGTATGGGTATTTAAAAACCTCAATATCCTACGCATCTGTTGTACCACCTCATCCCTGCCAACCTCCTAAGACCATGGAGCATCCCTTCATCGAGAATGCATCGTAACTTTTTCAGCCTGTGTTGTATTGTTGACATTACTGAATTTTCATGTAGAGTGAAATTAGGGGATGTTCTGATGAGTAATGTAAGAGGATTCACGCAACCAGAAGGAGGGAAGTCATGAATTCAATAGTAATCCTTTTGTTGGGATTTGTCGTAGCCATTGTCGGTTACCGCATCTATGCCAAATATATCGACACCAGGATTATCCAGTGTGATTCTAAAAAGGCCACTCCAGCAAGGATGTATATGGATGGAGTGGATTTCATGCCTACCAGTAAAAACATTCTCTTCGGTTATCAGTTTAAATCCATCGCCGGCGCGGGGCCGATCATTGGGCCGATCATTGCCATTCAGTGGGGATGGTTGCCTGCGGTTATCTGGATACTGGCCGGAACATTTCTTATCGGCTGGGTTCAAGATTATTCGAGCGCGATGGTCGCGATGCGACATGAGGGAGCATCTTTTGGCGGATTAAGCCATAGACTGATCTCTCCGAGGGCAAGAATTATTCTCGTCTCTTTTATCTATTTTTACCTGCTGCTCATGGCCGGCGCGTTCGGGAACGTGGTGGTGAGCACTGCTGTGGGACTCAAATCCTCCCCTCCGGCATGGCTTTTCCTCACCCTCGGAGGAGTGGTGGCTGGACAGATGATTTATCGCTGGAAGAAGGATATCATCCTGAC
>DASPUA010000246.1:0-9495 GCA_035623135.1 Thermodesulfovibrionales bacterium
TGATGACAGGTTTTATCCGGAACATCTTACGATTCTCGTTGCAAAGCTCACCTATTTGCCTCTCTTGAAGGTTGCCTATACAGAGGCAGAGGTAGTCTTTGTTGATGTCATACACGGAGATGAGATGGTCGAAAAGTTCAAATACGTATTTTATTCTCAGGACTTTTCACCTGAGATGCTGCTTATCCAGAACTATATTCCCTTTCTCTGTCTTCTTTTTCATAGGTCGGTATTTGAGAATGTAAGATTTGATGAGAATTTCGAGATATTTGAGGATTGGAAGATTTTAATAAGACTGTCAGAAAAGTATTGGTTTGAACACATCAAGATTGTGACCGCACGGTACATGCAGTGGTGTGATAAATCACAAATCAACAGAAGGGCATTGTCAGAAAATTTTAGTCAGGTGGCGTATAAAAAGGTGTTGGATGAAAATATAGATAAAATTACCCCTGCCGCTATCTATACTTACTGTGTAAATAGTGCGACGGAGCGGACGAAGCTTATCAATGAGTTTATTAGGGTCGAATCTGAAAAGCAACGGATGGAGTCTGAATTTGTGGAAACTGCTTCAAGTACTTCGACAGAGGTGGAAGGGCTTGCAAGAAAACTTAGACGAAGCGAGTTGGATAAGCAGAGGATTGAGTCCGAAAAGAAGCGGATCGAGTCCGAAAGAGATAGGGCGGTTAAGGAACTGATGGGTCTTCGGGAAGAACTATGGAACAGTCTCAGCTGGAGATTGGTGGAACTGTACCGAAGATTTAAGGATAAAGTTGCACCGCTGGGGACAAGGAGACGAGTCTTCTATGAAATGGTTCTAAAAAGTATCAAGGTTATTCAACGGGAGGGGATGAGAGGCATGCTCCTCAGGATAAAAAGAAAGATTCGTCATAATCCTCATTATCTGAGATATAAGGCACGCTTCAAACGGTCCGAGTCGCCACGTTTTTATAGGGAGACAGAGACCCCTGAAGTCTACGGCTCAGTGCAGAAGCAAGTTGACATAATCATGCCGGTATATAACGGATACGAGTGCTTAAGGGATTGTGTTGAAAGTATTCTTCGAAATACGGATCTCGCTGTCCATACCCTTGTCATTATAGACGATAAAAGCACCGACGAGCGGGTTAAGCCCTATCTTCAAAGGCTAAAAGAAAAAAGGAATGGCAGGAAGATTGAGATGCTTTCCAACCCTGAGAACATGGGCTTTGTGAAAACAATAAACAAGGGCATGAAAATGACAGGGGAAGATGTAATCATCTTGAATTCGGACACCCTTGTGACAAAAAACTGGGTGAACAAACTCCAGCGGGCCGCATACTCCAAACCGCATATTGCGACCGCGACTCCTCTGTCAAACTATGTGACCATTAACGGGATTCCAAGGCCATTTCACTTCAATACTATTCCGAATGGAATGGATGCGGAGGCATTCTCGGAATTTCTGGAGAGGATTTCCCTGCGATACTATCCTGAAATTCCGGCGGGCGTGGGGTTTTGTATGTATATAAGAAGGGATGTGCTGGAACATCTGGGTTATTTTGATGAGGCCAAGTTCGAAAAAGGGTATGCGGAGGAGACAGATTTCTGTATGAGGGCATTGAAGAAGGGGTTTTTACATGTTTTGGACGACTCAACGTATATCTATCATGTCGGAGGGGTATCCTTCGAATCGGTTAAGGACCCGGAGGTTATAAGAGAGAAGAACCTGATGATCGAGAGAAATTTAGAGACATTGAGGACATTGCATCCGGAATACACGTATCTCGTGGGCAAGGCTCTCGATGAAAGTCTCGGTCCTGTTCACCGGTACATTAATTTACGAATAGAGCTTATGGAGCGTATAGATGAAGATACTCTATGTGATAGATCAAAAACCTGACGGCTATCCCGGCGGCATAGAGTATCACCTTTTGGACATACTGGGCCTTTTTATAAGGAAGAACCTCCCGGTCTATGTCCTCTTCCCTGAGATGAACTGTTTACGATTAAGGCGATACGACAATTATAAAATGGATGAAGTGGCGTATGAAGGCGGAAGGCTGGATGATCATAGGCTGAGAGATTCTCTCATAGAGAATGTCTTTAATGCGGTGCTCGATGATATCGATGTGGATATAGTTCACTTTCAAAGCATAAGAACGCTTCCTCTCTCACTTATAGAAGTGGCAAAGCGCAGGGGAAAGAAAGTCCTCGTGACACTCCATGAATACTATTTTTGGTGTGTCAATTGTATTATGCTCGCCCCCGAGTTTTGCTGGTTTCAAGAGGACGAAGATAAGTGCCACGAATGTCTTATCAGAAACGATTATAAAGTTCATAAAGGTTTTGTAAAAGAGAGACGCCACTATATAAATTATCTTTTCCATGTGGTCGACAGGGTTATCGTTCCCTCTTCGTATGTGAAGGATGTTCTTATGAGTTTATATGCAGGTTTATCGTATGAAAAATGTGTGGTGATTGAGCTTGGAGTTGACAGGGAACTGCTGAAGGAAGAAAGGGAAAGTGGAATGCGCCGTAACAATTGCGCCCTGCATTTGGCTTTTCTTGGGAATTTCCTGCATTACAAGGGGAACAGGACATTTCTACAGCTTGTAAAACATTTTAAGAACTCTGATACCATTACCTTTAGTATTATTGGAAATATCTTTGACCCTTCATTGGTGCCCTCGTATAAGAATCTTAATGTGATAGGAGGCTACACGAGGGATAATGTGGTGAAAATGATCCATAAAGCGGATCCGGATTTCATCCTGCTCCTTTCCAATTGGCCCGAGACGTTTTCCTATACTCTGTCTGAGGCGATAGCGAGCGGAGTTCCCGTTATCTCAACGGATGGTGGGGCATTACGAGAAAGGGTCTCTAAGGAATCGGTGGGCTTTCTTGTGCCGGTGGAAAATCCGATGTCCAGGATAATCGAGATAGTTGAGGACGTGAAAGGACGTCCCGAGGTCGTAGGGTTTCTGAGGGAAAGGGTCTCAGAGGCAAGGACAAGGCTTAAACTCATCGACGATATGGTCGAGGAACACTTCGAGGTGTACGATTCCCTCACATGAAATAAGGCGCGAGAAATAAAGTAATAGGTTTATAAGAATATCCGCTCGTAAGTCCATCATTCATTGTGAATTCTGTAAAGCCTGTTGTATCCATATTCCTTGACCAGTTCCAAATGTTCTGTAACCCCTTCCATTTCTCCTCTGATATGCTGGAAATTTTCCACCGTTGTCAATAAGAATATTTCTCTTCTCTCCCGCCAAGCGGTCGAGACTTTTTCTCTATTGGTGTAATCCTGAAAGCGTTTATTGGTCAGAAGCATAAGCTGCGGGCATTGGAACCAACCATAGGTGAAAATATTTTGTTCGTCTATTTTCTGAATATGGTTTTTCATCATCATTAGGTTTTGTTTATCCGCGTCGTCGAGATTCTGTGTGATTGCCGAAAGAGAAAATTGAGGAACAAAGAGCATGATGATGGCAAGGCTTGTACAGATTGAGACAACCCTTTGTCCCTTTTTCATCAATGTGGGGACAAGGGCTACAATACCAAGAGAAAACATGAATTCAGCAGGCACAAAATGGCGATACCACGAATATACAGGGCCAAGAAACCACCAGATGGCAATGAATACGGAAAAAATGAAAAGATAAAAAGAAAAATGTTTTTGATAGTATGAGAAGATGATAAGAACAAAGAATACAATTCCCAAAAGTGCCACCAACAGGTAACTATTGTCGTACCAAGATTTAAATGTAATAAATTTTTTTTGGACTTGTAAGATAAACTGCTTAAAACCTTCTCGGTTAAAATTCTTTCCAAGAAGCTTGATTTGACCGAAACCTGTATTTTTCAAAAACTCGCGTCTATCCTTTTGTGCAATCTTTAGTATGTGTTTCTCCTGGGAGTTGAGCACAAGTGAAGGAATTATTTTGGAATAGGTTATATAGGGTACAAATATAAGAGAGGAAAACATGATTAGTGTAAGTGTAACTTTGAACGCTTCGTTCAATTTTCTTTCTTTGAGTCTTGGGAGTATGAATTCCAACAATGAGAATATCATCGTGGTAGGGATGAGGGCAACTATCGTGCTGGGTTTCGCATCAAGGGCTAGCCCTAAAAGCGCAAATCCCACCAGAAGCTTCCTCCTGCTGAGAAGATATATTCCTGCAAATGCATAGAGACATGAGACAAATTCACCAAGCGGAATAACCGGGAAAAAGTTAGTGAAAAAGTTTTTATTGCTCAAGAACAAGAACGCAAATGCAATAACAGAAACAGTTTTTGTGTTTGAGGACGTAAGCACATAGAAAAGCAAGAAGCCAAGAAACAATGCATAGTAGGCGATAATCACATACGCTGAGACATAATAATCAGCGCGTCCAATTAATTTCCATATGACAAAAACTGGTAGATAGAGCTCAGGTCCGGTGTTGATAGTAGGGTCAAATGGCACGTACCTTCCGTCATAATCGCAGATGAAACCTTTTCCCTCAAAAAAGTTTTGATAGGAGAGGAGATTATAAGAGGCATCAAAACTGAGACCTTGGTGAGTCCCTAAGACGAAGAGGAAAATAATAAAACCAGAGGAAAGAAGACATGCAATAAGAATGTCGGGTGTTTTTTTCATCTGAAGATTAACAATTATACAAATCGCTGAAGCAGGATCGCAACTGGATCTCTCACTTGCACGTGCTCGCGCTACTATACCAACAGGTCACAGGGGATGCAAAGATGAATAAGTAAGGTAAAGGTCAAGAGGGATGGTTTTTATGTCTTGACAATATTTTGTGAATGAAGGTATTTTATGTATCAAGCGGCTTTACTGTGTAGGAGACGGGTGTTGAAGATACAGGTTAAAGTATTTCTTTTATTTCTGATAATTTCATCACAATTTCTTTTTCCTTCCATTGGTGGGACAATCCTCAGGGACGTATCTTTTCCGCAGCTAGGTCGTGATGCAGGTTTATTGGCCCAGGCCGAAACTCCTGTGCCGGCAGAAGGCACTTCCCCATCGGCCCCTGGAGTCAGCACCGCTGAGACTCCTCCAGCAGGAACAGAGCAAGAAGTGCCCTCTGAAGTCAAACCACAGGGAACAGAACAAGTGCCCCTCCCCGAAGCAAAACCGGAGGAGTTGAAACAGCAAACAATGCCTGTGCCGGCAGCACCGAGTGGGCGCAAGAGACAACAGACAGTGGTACAGACACCCCAGGCTCCCCAAACTCCCGGAACGCCCTCAGGACCTCCGGTGAGCTTCTTCTTCGATGATGCGGATGTCCTTGACGTGATCCAGACCGTGTTTGCGGATATCCTCAAGGTGAATTATGTCATAGACCAGAAGGTGAAGGGCAGGGTAACGTTCAGGACCGTCACTCCCATTCCTCGTGATGAAGTCCTTCCCATAATTGCGATAATCCTGAGAATCACCGGTGTGGGATTTGTGGAAGAGCAAGGGCTTTACAGGATACTTCCCCTTCCTGATGTGCCCAATGAACTGGTCTCTGCCCAGGAAGGAAAGGACCCTGAGAAAGTGGCGATCGAGCTCTTCACTTTTAAGAATATCAGTCTGAAGGAATCCATGGAGGACATCCAAAACGCCATAGGATTGGGCTCCCAGAGCGGAAAAATCAGAATCATTCCCGTATTCCGGCTGAATGCCTTCATGGTGGTGGCATCCACAAAGGAGCGGATGGAATATGTGAGGAAATGGGTCGAAGCCTTTGATACGATGTTTGCCTATGCGCGGCCCAAAGTCATGGTTTACCCTTTGCAAAACAGCAAGGCATCCAATGTTGCTTCCATGCTCCAGTCAATACTCACAGGGGGAGGGGGACCAGGGGCAGCTGCCCCTGCCCCTGGTGCTGCTCCTACCCAGGCTCCGAGGCCAACCCAGCCGGGACAGGCTGCCGCTCCCGGTGCAGCAGGTGCTCCGAGCACTGGTGCGGCTCCTTCCCAACCCCAAAAAGCGGGCGCAGCAATATCAGTATCAGGAGCGGGAGCGGGGTACCTGATCTCTCCGGACACAAAAATTTTTTCGGACGAAATAAGCAATTCCCTGATCATCCTCGCAACGCCTGCTGATTACTCCTTTCTCGAAGAAACGATAAAGAAGATCGACATCGTGCAGAGACAGGTGATGATCGAGGCCCTTATAGTGACGGTGACTTTGGCTGATAACCTGAGTTTCGGGTTTTCGTGGTCTTTTGCTGCTGACGTGAACATTTCGGGGATATGGCCTTTCAAGAATCCCATCACTCTCGGCGGTGATGCGGAGATCAATAACCCGGGAGCTGTGATAACGACCGGCCTCCCCACGCAGGGCTTCACCTTTGTCGCTACAGACCCAACAAACCATGTGAGGGCAGTGATTACCGCCCTTGCGCATGATTCGAAGGCAAAGGTTCTTGCCTCGCCTCATATCCTTGTATCTGATAACCGTGAGGCGAGGATCCAGGTGGGACAACAGGTTCCGCTCTCGACCTCAACCACGTCCACTCCTATATCTACAGGGACAACTACTGTTGCGAATACAACTACCTCTACGATCCAGTATAAAGATATAGGAATCATCCTTAAGGTGAAACCCCAGATCAATGACAGCGGACTGGTTATCCTCGAGCTGGGTCAGGAGGTCTCCTCCATTGGAGATAATGTGGTTATTGCCGGTCAGCAATTTGCATCTATCAATAAGGAAGAGGTCACTACAAACCTCGTTACGAAGGACGGCGAGACGATCATTATCGGGGGGCTCATCAGAGAAGATACCACAAAGACAAAGGACGGCGTCCCGTTCCTGAGCAAGATCCCGATCCTTGGCACCCTCTTCAGCAATACCACTGACAATGTCTCGAGGAATGAGATCATCGTCCTCCTCACGCCCCATGTGATGAGGAGTCTCACTGAGGCGGAAAAAGTCACTTCAGATTACCTTGAGCGGTATCAGGGCACAAGTGGTAAGGAACTTGGTGATTTTATGAAGGAGAAAAATAAGGACAGCGGTGAGGGAGGGACCAAGGATGTTAAATAGCCATTTTCCCGTTAAGTGGTTCGGATCCCTTCGCTCTGCATTCGTTACCCGCTCAATGCCCTGTCAATCTTTTTTCTGCAAGGTGTTCAATCTGAATTCCATGAGCGCCATCTTCTGACTCAACTCTTTGTTCCTGCCTTTCAGGTCTGACACGACAACAGAGAAATACAGTACCACGACGACCAAGAGCAAGAATAGGACCATGAAGACCAATGCGGGAGGGTAACTGATCCCCAGTCTGAAGGCAAGCGGGTCGATCACAAAGTCAGCAATCGACGCAAGGATTATCCCGAACCCTACCAGGAGCCAGACGAGGGAAAGCTCTTCCCGGAATTTTTTCTTTCTCACCAGTTCAAGGATCGTGAGAAACAGAAAAGTGCCAGTAATAAAAATCACTATACGCATACCAAGGGACATAGGCTAATCCTCCTTTCTGAGTAGCACCATGAGAATGGCCAGGAACATCCTTGCCACGTATACCAGAGGCCTTAACCCGGCATGCATCGATTTCCCATTTGGCTTTTCCACCATCCTCACCGGGGCCTCTCTTACCTTGAATTTCTTTTTATGGAGAGCCATGATAATGTTGACGTCAGGGTAATCGAGGGGGTAGTTGTCCCCCTCTGAGAGGTAGGAAAATACTTTTCGGTTAAACAGTTGAAAGCCCGACGTCGGGTCAGTAAAGGTGAGACCGGTGTAAAGCCGTGCAATGACAGAGAACAACCATATCCCCGCCTTTCGCAGAAGAGCCATCTGGTATGTCCCTTCAAGGAACCGGGAACCTATCACAATGTCGGCTCCTTCCCTCTCCATGACAGAGACAAGATTTTTCAACGAGGAGGGGTCGTGCTGGGCATCTGCATCGAGGGTGACCACGAATTCGTACCCGAACTCTGTGGCAAAGCGAAAGCCCGTCTGGACGGCCCCGCCGTAACCGATATTCAAAGGAATATCCAGTACCATAACGCCTTTTAGTTTTGACAATTCGGATGTCTTGTCGGTAGAGCCGTCGTTTACGACCAGAATATCGGCCGACGGATTATTTTCCCTGATATCGTCCAGGACGCCAGCGATGTGCTCCTCCTCATCATATGCAGGGACAACGATCAGATGAGATTTCAATATTCCACCCGTCTTCCAAGAATAGGAGGCATTTCGATGTGTTATTATAGCAGGGGAGAGGACTATGGTAAATACCTTGAAAGAGGCAAAGGAGATTTTCAGATACCGGGAGCTTCTCCGTAATCTTGTCCTGAGGGATGTCAAGATACGCTACAAGCGCTCCGCACTCGGTTTTTTGTGGGTCATGCTTGACCCCCTGCTTATGCTGCTCGTTTTTTATGCCCTGTTTGTCGGATTATTTGGCAGGTCAGTCGGGAACTACTCGGCATACGTGATGTCAGGGCTCATCATGTGGCAGTTTTTTTCTCAGGGGACGAAAGTCGCCTCGCTCGCATTTCTCCAGAACCGTAATCTTATAAACAAAATATATCTGCCTAAGGCTATTTTCCCACTATCGGTTGTTGCCTCTTCGCTGGTACATTTTATCTTTGCCCTTGTCCCTCTTTTCATTATCCTTCTGCTTTCAGGCGCAAAGCTTGGCTTTAACCTTGCGCTGCTGCCCTGCGTTGTGGGCATTGTTTTTGTATTTTCGCTCGGCATAGCCCTGTCTGTTGCGACGCTTGCAGTCTTCTTTCACGACGTGATCTACATCTATGACGTAGTGCTGCTTGGCTGGATGTATCTTTCGGCGATTTTTTATCCGGTCTCTATCCTTCCAGAAAAACTTCAACTGTTCATGTCGCTTAACCCCCTCTATCACTTCATCAGTCTTTTCAGGGCAGGTCTTTATGATCCTGTTCTTCTGACGACGGAGCATGTTCTTTCGGGTGTGGCCTTTGCCCTGCTCTCCTTTTTTATTGGCTGGGGCATTTATTACGGAAACAGAGACAGGATAATATTCTATCTTTAAGAGTGGGACCAATCCTATGATAACGCTTCAGGGTGTGTCAGTCAAATACAGACTTCTTGAGGAGCGAAAGAGATCATTTCAGGCGTATGTTATCAATTATGTAAAAGGAAAGAGGGTCGCGGTGCAGACGCTATGGGGGCTGAGGGAGGTGTCCTTGAATGTCAGCAAAGGGGAATCGTTGGGCATTATCGGTCCCAACGGTGCAGGCAAGAGCACTTTGTTAAAGGTTGTATCCGGTGTCATAAAGCCCGCTGAAGGGGAGGTCAATGTGAGCGGAAAGGCTGCGCCCCTGATCGAGCTCGCTGCAGGTTTTGATGACGAACTCACCGGAAGAGAAAATATTTTTCTGAATGCCTCGATCCTCGGTTTTTCGAGGAGGGAAATAGAGGAACGCTTCGACAGGATCGTTGATTTTTCAGAATTGAGGGACTTTGTCGATACACCGCTAAAACATTACTCGTCTGGAATGATCGCGCGGCTGGGCTTCTCGGTTGCGACTGAA
>DASPUA010000247.1:0-3823 GCA_035623135.1 Thermodesulfovibrionales bacterium
AGGTTATTGCATGTTTCTCAGGGGCCACTGCGGATGCCTTTACCCTTTTTGAAAAGTTTGAGGCCAAGCTGGGGTCATATAGGGGCAATCTCACAAGGGCCGCGGTTGAACTCGCCAAAGACTGGAGAACCGACAAGGTACTGAGGAGACTCGAGGCACTCCTTATTATCTCTGATGCTGAACATACCTTTATCATCTCAGGGACAGGAGATGTCATAGAGCCTGAGACAGGAATTGCTGCGATAGGTTCTGGAGGTCCCTATGCACAGGCTGCCGCAAACGCCCTTTACGAAAACACAAGTCTGTCTGCCAAGGAAATAGTGGAGAAGGCGATGGAGATCGCTGGATCTATATGCATTTACACCAACAAGGTCATAACCGTAGAGGAGCTGAATGGATAATCTTACCCCAAAGAGGATAGTGGAGGAGCTTGACCGCTACATCATTGGCCAGCACAGGGCAAAGAGGGCGGTAGCTATTGCGTTGAGGAACAGATGGAGGAGGCAGAGGCTTTCCGAAGACATCAAGGACGAGGTCCTTCCCAAGAACATCATCATGATAGGGCCCACAGGTGTAGGAAAGACCGAGATTGCAAGACGCCTCGCCAGATTGGCCAATGCGCCTTTTCTGAAGATCGAGGCATCAAAGTTCACTGAGGTGGGCTATGTGGGCCGAGACGTGGAGTCCCTCATAAGAGATCTTACCGAGATATCCCTCAATATGGTCAAGACAGAGCATATCGAGAAGGTCCAGGAGAGGGCTAAAACCCTTGCCGAGGACAGGCTTCTCGATTATCTCCTTCCCCAGCCAAGGTCAGTGCGAGGGGTGGATACGGACGAAGAAAAAGAGAGATACAGAGAGACCAGAGAAAGGCTGAGACAGCAGTTTCATGAGGGAAAGCTTGATTCGAGGTATGTTGACATAGAGGTAAAGGAAAAGGCTATGCCCTTCGGCATCGTTTCGAATGTGGGGCTTGAAGACCTGGAGATCAATCTCAAGGAGATGCTGGGAAATTTTCTTCCTGAAAAACAGAAGAGGAAAAAGATGAGGGTCCCGGAGGCCGTGAACCTTCTTATACAGGAAGAGGCCAATAAGCTCATTGATATGGACAAGGTGACCAAGGAGGCCATTCAACGGGTTGAGCAGGGAGGGATAGTCTTTATTGACGAAATCGACAAGATAGCCAGCAGGGGATCTTCCTATGGCCCTGATGTGTCCCGGGAAGGCGTACAGAGGGACCTTCTGCCTATTGTGGAAGGCTCTACAGTAACCACTAAACACGGGCCTGTGCGCACAGACCATATCCTCTTCATCGCTGCAGGCGCGTTCCACATGACAAAACCCTCTGACCTTATCCCTGAACTCCAGGGAAGATTTCCCATACGGGTGGAACTGGAGCCGCTGGGCAAAGATGAGTTTGTGCGTATCCTTAAGGAGCCCTACAATGCTCTCACAAAGCAGTATATGGCCTTACTCGCCACCGAGGAGATGAACATCGAGTTCACTGACGATGCCATAGATGAGATCTCGAACATTGCGGCAGCAGTGAATGAGAAGACAGAGAATATAGGTGCACGGAGGCTCCACACAGTGCTGGAAAAACTCCTTGAGGAGGTATCATTTGAGGCCCCTGAGAGAAAGAACGGGAAGCTGGTTATCGACAGGGCCTATGTGAGATCCCAGCTGTCCGACATCGTAAAGGACGAAGACCTCAGCAGATACATTCTGTAAGTGCTGAGTAGTGAGTAGTGTATTAGTAAATTGTAATTAGTATCGACTGCCTTTTGTGGTCATTTGTAACCCTGACATAGTGTCTGACTAGAAACGATTTTTATGGACAAGTTCTGTTCAACATTGCTACTTACCCGTCACCTGTTAGTCGTCACCGTCTTCATTCTTGCATCCTGCAGCTCAACCCGCTATCAAAGCCGTGGTGATACCGGCAGTGGTGTGGCAACATGGTACGGCCCGGAGTTCCATGGGAAAACCACTGCGTCAGGGGAGAGATTCAATATGTATGACCTCACCTGCGCGCACAAGGAACTCCCCTTTGGTGCTGTGCTGGAGGTGACCAATATTGCCAATGGCAGGTCAGTGAAGTGCACTGTGAACGACCGGGGCCCTTTTGTTTCCGGAAGAGACCTCGACCTCTCTTATGCAGCTGCAAAGGAGATAGGCCTCATCGGCCCCGGACAGGCAAGAGTGAGCATAGTCTATCTCGGAAGGGATAGCAGTTATGTGAAGGAAGTTAAGTATGTCTCATCAGGCGGGCCTTACACAGTGCAGGTGGGCTCCTTCAAAGAACTGGACAATGCCCTTCATCTGAAGGCAAGTTTGGAGCTTAAGTACAAAGAGGTGTATATCATTGAAGCGGAGGTTAAAAAAGCCACCCATTATAGGGTGAGGGTGGGGAAATTCCTGCGCAGGGGGGAAGCCTTTGGCCTTGCAAAGACATTGGCGGATGAAGGCTACAGTCCCCAGGTCACACACTACGACGAACGTGTGTGAAAATTGGTCTTCTTTTTTTCCAAGAAATTATATAGTTCTTTTCTTGATTACCGCATTTGCCTTTTTTGAGAAATCGGTTTGTGGTAAATTAACAGATGTACGAAAAGATTCTTGTGAGGGGCGTAAACTGGATCGGCGATGCGGTAATGACCCTGCCTGCGCTTAAGGCATTAAGAAAGGCCCACCCTGAATCAAACATAACCCTTCTGGTAAAACCCTCTGTTGCAGCTATTTTTGAAAAGAATCCTTCTATCGATGAGATTATCCTTTATGAGGAAAGGTTTCAGGGGCCCTTTGGGAAATTGATACTCTCCCAGCGGTTGAGGGAAAAACATTTTTCGATGGCAATCCTATTACAGAATGCATTTGATGCAGGGTTGATAACCTTCCTCGCGGGAATTCCCCAGAGGATGGGGTATAACAGAGACGGGAGAGCGTTCCTCCTCACAAAAGTCATACCCTTTCATGAAGATGACAGGAAGATGCATCATATAGATTACTACCTTAATCTCTTACGTGCATTGGAGATATGCGCAGAAAACACACAGCCCTGGATCCATCTCTCTTTGGAAGAGCGTCTGAAAGCACGGGATGCCCTGTCTCAGTTGAAAAGACCGATCCTGGGCATACACCCTGGTGCTGCCTATGGTTCTGCAAAAAGGTGGCTGCCTGACAGGTTTGGGGAGGTTGCATATTGGTTTATAAAGGATACGGGCGGAAGCGTGGTTATTTTTGGGGGAATGGATAATGACGAGACCGCCCATGAGATCGCAAGACTTGCCACTATTTATGGGGCAGGTTCCTCATTGGTCAATATGGCGGCACGCACATCCCTGCGTGAGCTTGTGGGACAGGTTTCGGAATGTGATATATTCCTTTCGAACGATTCAGGCCCGATGCATATCGCATATGCAGTGGGGACACCGCTGGTTGCCCTCTTTGGCTCTACAGACCCGGGCCTCACGGGCCCTGTGGGGGAAGGAAGTGTGGTGATACATCACCCCCTCTCCTGCAGTCCCTGCTTTGGGCGCACATGCAGGCAAAATGACCTGAGATGCATGTATGCCATCACCTCGGATGAAGTTTTCTTAGCCATAAAAAAGATACTCCCAAAAAGATCCGCACTATTTTTTGACAGGGATGGGACACTTTGCGAGGACCCTCATTATCTAAGCAGCTGGGAACGGTTTAAACTTTTTCAGGGTGTTGATGAACTGGTGAAGCTGAAGTCCAAGGGATTTCGACTCATAGGGATGACAAACCAATCGGGAATCGCACGTGGACTGGTTGGGGAAAACTTTGTAAAAGAGGTGAA
>DASPUA010000248.1:0-3030 GCA_035623135.1 Thermodesulfovibrionales bacterium
CGCGCAGCAGAGATAACCGCCATGTCTCTTTCGATATCGGCTTCGGTAATTGCCATGCCGTTGACGAGGGCAATGACTTTGCTCTCCTTGCCTCCCCCACCATCAGGCTTCTGAACAACAGGCTGCGATACCTGACCTTCCTGAAGGCCTTCTGCGGTCGCCCTGTCCTTCAAACAAACGCACGTGAGAACCATCCCCGTAATAAGAAATGCTCCAACCGCCTTCTTCCCATAAGAGACCGCTCCTTTCACACTCTTCTCCTCAGGAAAGACGATTCGTTTCATGATGTTCCTTAACCTCCACACCCATAATATCCTCTGCTATTATACCAGCCGTTACTATTATAATATAACGGAACTCAACAAGAGGAGTTCCGGAAATACTTCTTGCTGATGGAACTGTGGTAGCTTAATGAAGCAGAGATGTCCGAAGTGTTAGGCAGATGGGATAATGCAAGTTTTGATTTTTTGTGCGGATCGACTGTACTATAGTTACAGTGTTATGGACATAACAGAGCCGTACGGTGCGGTGTGCACATGGCTGAAAAGGAGATTGAGATGAAGAAAATAGAGTTGGCGGCAATCATGCCGATCGTGTTGGCATCACTGCTTTTTTTGACCTTCGGCGGCTGTGCAAAAAAAGAAGTCCGTGTGAAGGCTAACAAGGAAGTAGTGAATCTGGTGAAGACCTGGGACAAAAATCTCAGTTTTTATACGTCGAAGAAGAATCCGCTCACCACGATCGAAAATCTGAGACAAAACGAAATCGCGTGCTGGGACTGGCAGTTTGCGGATAAAATCCAGGCATTCTACAATGCTGCGGGGACAAATAGAACTTACGGCAATGCGGTCCAGATCATTCCACCACACAATGTTGCATTTGCAAATAATTCCCCCCGTCTGTACCTTACAGCGACAGGCAATGAGCCGAAATTGAAGGATGCGGTGAGGGTTGTCTTTACAGAATAGGATTGGACGTAATAGGACAATGCGGTCCGGTCTCTTTCACAATGAAGGACCCTGCGGACAAGCCTCAAGGTATCTTAACGTAAGGAATGAGCCTTATCACATGCGATCGCATTCCCCCTATAGAGGAAAAACTGATGACCGCCGCTGTCCAGAAAAGGGAAGACGAGTGTACAAATGAATTGAAAAAGAAGGCAAAGATCGAGATCGCGGACAGTGACGTTCAAAAGCAGATTCACACTCTTCCCGGTGCACAGCCGGAATCCAAGCGTCCCTGAAGCGCAGATTCAGGACCCCGTGAATCCTCTGGTGACCACCTTGTCTGGGATTGGCCGAAGGTGAAAATAGTCCTTGACTATAACTGGAGAAAGGAAGCAGGAAACATCACTTATTATTATAAGCCTCTGCTGAAGCAGAAGTTCGCAGATCAGAGAATAAAGCAGAAGAAAGAGAGGGCGCCGCACTATACCGAATAAGCGCTCAAAGAGGAGAACCGAAGACCCCTTATTTTGGAAAAACATTGAATGCCTTTTGTCCATGAAGGCGGTACGCATGAAACCCCCTCACTATTAAGCTACTTTTCTTCTCCCGCTCTTCATATTGAATTCTTCTGTCATGTTTCATTTCTGATTGGTGAAATAGCCATGTCCGGTGATTTCACCATTATTACACGTGGCATGAAGACAAGACTGAGCAGCCTTGTGTCTTGAAAGTCGCCACGCCGGCGTGTGAGGAAGACGCAGAGATTTTATGCGACTTTCATTACTCCCGACATTCTTGTAGGGGGGCAATTCCTGAAATGGCATATAAATTGCTTTCCTTCCGTCTGATGGAGCGCGCACTTATCGTGAATGATGATGAGTTGATGAACTATGCCATCTCAAAGGCACTTCAACCATATCATCCGGAAATCAAGACTGTGTCAAATGGCACTGATGCCGTGAGCGAGATCAGTTCCTGTTTCTATCCGTTATGTTTTTTCGATGTCTCTGTCCCCGGCCTCAATGGATCTAACACGCTCAAGAAGATCAGAGAAGTCTCCCCGGATACTAAGGTGATTGTTTTCACGCCTGAAGGGCGTTCTGTCTGGAGCGAACAAGACGCCATTGAAGGGACGATTCAGGAAGGCGGATGCTACTGCCTTCAGAAACCTTTTGAGATTTCGGAGTTGAGAGCTATTGTGCAACAGGCCTTGGGCAAAAAGGAACAGGAACATTTCTCTGCTGACAGAAGAATCCAATTAAGGAGACCCATAAAGAAATCAGTGAGCTATACGGTCACTGTCCTTGAGCTTGGAAAGCCGGTGAGTCTTACCCTCAAAGGCGATATTATCGATATCTCCGCCACGGGTGTTGGGATGAGGACACACTACCCCCTTGAACCGGGGCATTTTCTGATGTTCAGCATCGAGGCAGAACTAAAGTCAGGAGTGGTGAAATGGGCCTCCATGCCGGACGACTCCTACATGTACCGGGTGGGGATTGAGTTCCTTGACAGGTAACACTCCGCAGCGTCGAGACTATTCTTCCAGCCCAAATTTCTTTATCTGGTATCTGAGCGAATCGTAGCTTATATTCAGTAACTTCGCCGCAAGGGTCTTGTTATTCTTCGCCCGCTCCAGGGCCTGGGAAATGAGATTCTTCTCCAGCTCATCGAGGGATATCCCCTCCCCGGGGAGAACAAACCCGGCAGAAGTCAGGGAAGGCGGAGGAGTCGCTTGTCCCGACATCTCCCTCGGAAGATGTTCAGTTATGATCATTTCAGAGGTCTCGAGCACGACAATTCGCTCTATGACGTTCTTCATCTCTCGCACGTTGCCCGGCCAGCGATAAGACACCATTATCTGCTCGACCTCGGGAGAAAACCCTTTGATCAGCTTGTTCTTATACTGGGAGGTGAAGTGCGTGAGAAAATACTTCGCAAGAAGAGGGATATCCTCTTTCCGCTCCCTGAGAGGGGGGAGAGAGAGCGCAAAAATGTTCAGCCGGTAAAAAAGATCCATCCTGAATTCTCCCTTTTCTACCACCTCGGAGAGGCTCCTGTTGGTGGTGGCGATGACCGTTGC
>DASPUA010000249.1:0-5543 GCA_035623135.1 Thermodesulfovibrionales bacterium
CGAGAATATTCGCGGTTGTACTGACTTACAAAAAAGTTATGGCCGGAATAAGGTGCGATTTATGCTGAATTTTGTTATTTTGGAGCAAAATATTCATGAAATCCCAGCATTCGTGTCTTTGGCGGCACAACTGGGAGTGGAACACGTGACCTATAGTTATTGCACGGATACCGCCACCGGAAGATTGAAGACCTTTGGGGCTGAGGTGCTCTATGAGCTTTTTTATGAAGCCCGGGAAGAAGGGAAGAAGTTACACATAAAAGTGGACACGCCCCCCCTCTACAGAAACCAGAGGGAAATCTGTTTCTTTATGGAGCGGGCAGTGGCATTGTTGCCAGGGGAAATTTTCCCATGTCATGCCATGGCGCCGGGTTATAAGACCAAGACCAGGTACAGATCATTTGGGGATGTACGCAGCACCCCACTCTTGGATATCTGGAAGAGACCTGATTATCAAGAATTCCGACGCCGAGTCTTAAGGGGCAATTTCCCTGCGGAATGCTTAGACTGCGAATGCAAAGAATACTTAGTGCCGTGATCTCAAATCCAAATAATATGGATAATGGTTTTGATGTTCAAATCCCCTGGATAATCGATGAAGGCACCGAGCTCGCGTTAACCATTTACGACAAAAAACTACTAAATTCAAAAAAATATTTCATACGTTTTGACTTATATCCCTCGTATGCCCCGTCGCATATGCGGAGACATCATGGGTTCTGGGATATTCCGCTCAATTATATAACCCGCGAGAGGACAACGCTGATCTTTGAACAGGGCGAACTGCTTGTAAAGAATGGCAGACATCCTGTCCGGCTGAAGCCGGTATGGAAAGGAGACCTCGAATTCCTCGGATACAGCATGCTCCATGTCTCTCTGTGGGACTTTTCAAAAGATGCACCCGTGCAGCTGAGAATGAAGTCATCCCAGCATGTTATCAGACATGGAAAACGGGATCTTCTGCTGGAACATATCTCTTTTCCCACTACGCAGCGCTGCAACCTGAATTGCCTCATGTGCATGAGGCATATCCCTGAAAACTGGAATGCAACTGACGTGAGCCCTGAAGTCCTGCTCTCTGTCTTTGATGCAAGTCCTTTTGTTCATTCAGTCTCTATTTTTGGAATCGGTGAGCCTCTTGTTTATGAAAACCTGTTCGGGGTAATCGAAGAGCTAAAAAAGAGGATGCCGGAGGACAGTCAGGTGGGGTTCAATACCAACGGTACTTTGATGACCAGAAGGGCCGCATCTCGCATAATTGATTTGGGAGTGAACTGGCTCACCTTTTCTGTTGACGGTGCCACCAAGTCCATCTACGAGCGCATCAGGATCGGTGCGGATTTTGATAAGACAATTGAGAACATTGCACATACGGTTGAATACAGAAATGCTTCGGGGCAAGAGAAGCTCTGGCTTCAGGCAAACTATGTAATCCAGACGGAGAATGTTCATGAAATACCTGCTTTTGTGGAATTGGCCGGGTCGTTGGGGCTTGATTCGGTTATATTCAGCCATCTCAAGGACTATCGGTCGGGAGAGTTCTGCGTGTTCGGCGAAGAGGTGCTTGGTCCCCTTTTTGAAGAGGCTGCAAGAATAGGCAAGAAATGCGGAGTCAGAATGATTTTTCCCCGACTTCGTCCGCTCGATGAGTCAAGATGCATGTTCATGCAAGCAGCTTATTTGTGGCTCTCTGGTGAGGTAGTGCCGTGTTGCCGGATGCTCAAAGGAGCTTATCCCGGACCAATCAGGACATTTGGCAACGTGCGAAAGAAGTCGCTTTTAGATATCTGGAACAGTACAGAATACAGAGAATTCAGGCAAAGAGTTCTTGCCCGCGACTTTCCTGAGGAATGTAAGGGATGTAGTTACGCAAGCGGCTTACTTTTGCTGAACCAGTAACCATAAATGAAGAAACAGCTTCAGACAAGGGAAGAACAATAACATGATTAGCGTGGTAATGCCTGTGTGGAACCGTTCAACGGTAGTGGGCAGGGCGATTGAGAGTGTTCTGGGACAAAGTTATAAGGATTTTGAGCTTATCATCATTGACGACGGTTCTCACGATTCCATTGATGATGTGGTAAGGCCGTTCCTCTCGGAGAGGGTGAAATATTACCGGATTGAACACCGGGGAGTGTCGGCTGCCAGAAATCTGGGGGTTCAAAGGGCCACCGGTGAGTTAGTAGCCTATCTCGACTCAGACAACGTGTGGCACAGTGACTTTCTGGCACAGATGGAAGACGCTCTGTCGAGCGTGGATTACGACGCAGCCTATTGTCTGGCAAGACGATTTGTGAGAGCTCAAAACGGAGAGATAGTAGAAGACGGGGTCTTGGGCCGGGAGTTCTGCTTTAAGGAACTTCTGGAAAATAACTACATTGACCTTAACACCTTTGTCCACACAAGAAGGATATTTGACCTTAAAGGAGGCTTTGACGAGAAGCTGCGCAGACTCAACGATTGGGACATGATCATACGGATTGCAGCCTGGGGAGAGATAAAATGCGTTCCTGCAATACTGGTGGATTACTATCACCAGGTTGAAGAAAATGCCATATCTCTGGTCGAAGATCATGAATCTGCGAAGAAGGCAATCCTCGCCAGATACTCGAAGATTCCGGAACCGATAACCTATGAACATGACACCATAAAATATACATGGGAACGCATCCCTGACAGGAAATACAGGAACTACTGGATAAGGCTTCAGCCTGGTGCGATCAATCCTCTTGACTACAAGGCCTATGGCCAGCCGGTAGTCATTCAGATTGAACCGACGAACATCTGCAACCTCCAATGCCCACTATGCCCTGTTGCCCAGAAAACGCTCAAGAGAGAATCCCGGCACATGCGGTTTGAGGAATTCAAGAAGATCATCGATGATGTGCAGGACCATGTCCTGCTCTTGATCCTGTGGGACTGGGGCGAGCCCTTAACGAACCCGGAGCTTCCCCGGATGATACGGTATGCCGCCGACAGGGACATACGGACGGTGACAAGCACAAACGCCCATTTTCTGGACAATGATACACAGGTGGAAGAATTGCTTTCCTCCGGCCTGTCCACCCTCATCGTCGCCATTGACTCTATACACGCCGACATCTATCAAAAGTACAGAAAGGAGGGTTCCCTTGAAAAGGCCCTCTCAGGACTCCACAAGGTTATTGAAATCAAAAAGAAGACAGGGTCAGCGACAACGATAAATTTTCGCATGGTCGTGATGAGACAAAACGAGCACGAAGTTGCCGAAATGGAGAGAATGGCAAGGAAGATCGGAGCCGATGTGTTTAGTGTAAAGACGCTCAATCCTGCCTGCGGGGAAGTGGGATTGGACAGCGAGTTCGTGCCGGAATATCCTCAGTACCAGAGACTCGAATACCGACCGGGCACGTGGGAGAGGGTGCCTGTTGACCGGGAGTGCGAGCGGCCATGGATCATGGCGAACATTTATTCTGACGGAAGCGTGGTGCCCTGCTGTTATGACTTTGACGCAGCCATGAAGGTGGGCAATGCCTTTGAGGAGCCCTTCGCAAAGATATGGAACGGACCTGCCTTTGTCGAGATGCGGAAGAATATCCTCACCGACAGGAATAACCTCTTTCACTGCACACGGTGTCTGATCAATTACAAACATACACCGCAAGGAATGTTTTATCGGTCCGTGGACTTCCGGGATTTGAAAAACCGACAGCGGAATGTAGTATCTGAAACTTTTGTCCGGCTGCTAAGGCCCATGAGAAGAATGGCGGGATGGCTGAGGGGCTCTTTGAGACAAATAAGAGACAGCATCAGGCATATCAGTTCAGCGTCTTCAGCAACAGGTCCGGCACCGGCACCCCAATTAGCCAGCCATGTTTACCAGCTCCACATCCCTCTCCCGGAAGATGGAGAAACCAGCTGGAAACCCTATCCCATCTTCAGCGGTTCCGCTGCAGGCGTGCGGAGTCTGGCGAGTCATGTCTCTGCGCTGACCAAGGGCCATTGCCCCCATCCGCCGCACACACACAGAGGAAGAAATCCTGATGCTCCTGGCAGGTGAGGTCGTCCTGATATTTCCGGATGAGCATGCTCCCAGGGGAGAACGAAGGATGCATTTGAAACCCAATCAGTTTGTTTACTACCCAGCCGGATTCGCCCACACGCTCAGGACGACGAGCGAGTCTCCGGCGAACTACCTGATGTTTAAGTGGCATGGTGACGAAACAGGAATTGTCTCGCCAATGAGTTTTGGTCAATATGACGCACTTCCCCCGGCGCAGATGCCCGGAAGCAGGGACGGCTTTTGTCCGCAGCTGGTGTTCGAAGGGCCGACGGCCTACTTAAGAAAACTTCATTGCCACACTTCTACTCTCGCACCGGGGGCCGGCTATGATCCTCACAGCGACCCTTACGATGTGGCGGTTATTGTCCTGGAGGGCGAGGTCGAAACACTCGGCGAACGTGTGGGGCCGTGCGGGGTGATCTTCTATTGCGCAGGCGACCCTCACGGCATGCGCAATCCCGGTGAGACAGCAAGCAGATATCTTGTCTTCGAATTTCAGGGGGGTCGGGGGGAGACTTAGGATGTCCGCCGTCCTTGAAGGGGAGCGTATCTCTTGGAATTTGAGAACAGCTGGCAACGTGCAGATTCAATCACCTGATACGGTGATATTCATGCGCCATGGCTCATGGGTGAGAAGCCAGAATCTGCTCACCGCATTTCACGCGTGGGTGTGAGAGCGGCTTTAATGGGAGGGTTGGAAACTTATGGCAAATTATAAAGAATCCTTAACGAAAATATTTAGATGAAGACGGATAAGAGAGCAGACCTTGCAGAACGGGTTGTGCTTAATCCCGACTGGCGCCTCTATATCGTCGCAGTTGCTGTCGCCTTTTTAGTCATTGTGCTGAGAAGGCCTGATGCGATTTTGAATCCTCAGTTTTTTGCCGAAGACGGCAAAATGTTCTATGCGGATGCATATAACAAGGGAATAACCGCGCTTTTTTTGCCATGGTGCGGATATTTGGATGGGTTTGGGAGGATAATCGCCACCTTCTCTCAGCTCTTTCCTCTTCATTGGGCGCCATTGCTGTTTAATCTCTCGGTGGCACTGATAAGACTTCTGACCGTTGGGTTGATTATATCGCCTCGCTTTTCCGCCTCAGTTTCCGACATTCGGGTACGGCTCTTGCTGTCATTTCTCTTTCTCGCTCTTCCAAATTCATGGGAGGCAAATGCCGGCCTTGCAACCATAAAGTTTCATCTCGCCTTCCTTGCTTTCATAGTCATAACGGTTAAGGGCAACGACAAACCTTGGCATCGCATTCTTGACGGAGGTATTATTCTGATGTCCGGCCTCACCGGCCCTTGTTCTATCTTGTTAACTCCCCTTGCAGCGCTTGTCTGGTTCATCCGCCGGAACAAAAGGTCCCTCATCCTCTTTGTCCTGATAGGTGTTTGTGCGATCATACAAGGGATGATCTTCATAATGAGCAGCGCACGTCCGCAGCGAATTCTGGGCGCCACCCCTGAATTGTTTGTCAAAATACTCTCGACTCAGATC
>DASPUA010000250.1:0-3156 GCA_035623135.1 Thermodesulfovibrionales bacterium
CACCAAAAGCCAGACTTTGCCAAACCGCTCCATGCGGTCTATGGGTGGACAGGCAAAGGGTTCATACTGGGTGCAGACATAACCGTGGTAATGCTGCAAGACATGCAATGCATGCCAGACCCCAAAGACAAAAATACGGCGGAACTTGAAATCGCGATCATGATCACGCCCCTCGCCGTATGCACTGCGGGCGGATTTGTCGTGGGTCTTGCCGATGGGATCAGGCAGACTGCACTGGAGTTGAACAAGGTCGTGACAAACAGAGAAGTGGTCGTCACCTGTACCACTTATGAGTATGACGCCTTGAACCGTCTCGCTTACATGCGCATGCTTACGCCCGACCGCAAGCGGGTACTCGTCCTTACCCAGTTTGAATACAAGGGGGCAGAGACCATTCCATTCCGAACCGTGGTCAAGAGCCTAGCCGAGGGAAAGGAACGCGAGGTCAGGTAAGCTGTATCGGTTCAAGAATGTTGCCCATCAAATCGGCGAATGCTCAGGGACCACATTTATGTATGAGGCAGCGCTTATTAGCGAAGACGGGAATCTGGACACTGCGAACAATATATGCTGACCTCAAGTCTTTCTTCCTCTTTTAAGGAAGTTGTCAAGTTATTTTAAGAATCATCTGTTAAAGTTGTGTGGTTGTGGTGATGCTTCACCCTCATGATCCCTTTACCTAACCTCTTTTGTTTTTCGAGCCGTGTGCTCAACTTACTTTATTCAGGTCAAAGGGGTGGTGGAAGCAGACCAAGCTGAATCACGCAAGCCACTGTGTGCCTACGAAGAAAAACGGTCCTCCTTCCACCACAACCACTCCATTTCATCTATGCCGCAAGAGCAAAACTCACCGTATCCTGAAATTCCCGTTTGTCTCTCAGAAGGGCAAAGATCACTTTAATCAATTTGATGGCCACAGCGCATAGAGCTTCTTTCCTCTTGAGCAACTGGCCGAACCGGTTCTTTGTCTCGAGCCTCCGTTTGTAATACGCCTGAAAGAACCTGCTGTGGACAACCGCTCTCAAGCTCATGAGGTACAGGAATTTTCTTAAAAGCCAGCGTCCTTTCTTCGATATGACCTTCCTGCCTATCTTTTTTCCAGAGTCCGACTCCTGGGGATCATACCCTGCGTACTTGATTATCTGTTTGGCACGGTGAAAGTATGCCGGATTTCCCAGTTCACCCAAAAAGACGGCAGCCGAGAGATACCCCACGCCCGGGATGGAGAGCAGGTACTGGGCGGAGGGGAGCTGGTTTAATAAATCCTTCAGTTCCTTTTGGATCTCTTTGAGCATCCCCTCGGTTCGTTTTACCTCTTTCAGACAAACTGCCATGCGATAGCGGTCAGCAGTACCAATCAGTTTCAGCCCGATGCTCGTTTGGGCCGCCAGATACAGGGCCGAGGCCTTCCCGGCAGCCTCTGCCTTCCTCCGAGAAGCTTTCGCAATCATATCGGCTATGGCCGCTCGCTTCAATTTAAGCACATCCTCCGGGAAGGGGCAGGTCTCCAGGATTGCCCATAACCCTTTCGAGTTCATCGCCCAAAAGAGATTCTTCAGCTCAGGAAAGTAATCGTCGAGCACCGCGTGAAGCATGTTCTGTGCGCCGGTGTTCTGTCTTTGGATCTTCTCCCGTACCTTCGATAATGTCCGCAGCTGCCTGGCGATGCCGTCCTCAATGATGGTATCAATGTATTTCCCTTCCCGCGTAAGGTTCGTCAACGTCAAGGCGTCTTTGATGTCGCTTTTCGCCGATGAGCTCTCGTTTAGTTCCCGCTCGTGCTTTAACGAGGTTGTTCGTATGAACCGAACGGCATATCCCTGGTCCTTCGCAAAATAGGCGATCTTTCTCCAATAGTGGCCTGTCGGCTCCAGCCCGATAAGAACATCCTTGAGCCCATGCTTCGCTTTCAGCTCTTCCGTTACCCGTACGAATTTATTGAACCCTTCCCGTGAGTTGTACACTATTGGAAGCTTGCCAAGGATGTTCCCATCTTTGTTCATGAACCCAATCGCATTAAAATCGGCACCTATATCTATCCCCATAACCAACGTTGTCCTCTTTATCCTTTGACGCCTTTCATACTGCTTGTTATAATCATTATTAAGCATGGCAATTTCTCCTTTCCGTTAAGAGGTTTATTCCGCTAAATAAACTTTAACAGAAAAGAAGTTGCCATGTTTTCTTGTCTACTTCCTTATAGTAAGCTGAAGTTAATATTTTTGGCTGATGCACCGATATCCACGTTTCAACTACAAACATGCAGACGCGGCAATCGAAAAGAGTACGCATTTCTGGATGAAATATTGTAATCGCGATTCTTCGAAATCTTGTCAACATCATCCTGTAACAAACGACGATTGCATGATTTGATAATTTAACGTTTCACCTCGAAATTGTTATCCTAGCGCTGTCACATTAGGCTTTTCCCAGAAGCTTTCGCCAAAAGAATCAATACAATAATAAATTGTAATCCGTTGCATTTTTGATATTTACCCCTCTGCGCCGTACTTTTGATGTACCCCAAAAATACCCCGCGCCAATGAGATTTTTTTCTTGCAAGGGTATTTGAGTTATGCTAATTTTTTGTCCCAAGCAATACAATTCATTTCTGTCTTTCCCTCTTTAACGCTTTACAGTTTTGCCGATATCGAATCCTTTATTTGGCCACAGCAGTCTCATGACTGTTGCTGAAAATAGCTTGTAAAATTTGTTCATCACGGCACCACACATCTGATCAAAATCGTCATCTGAGAGACCTAAACGTTCGCTTGTAGCAGTGCGTCAACCCTCGAGCAATAGTGAAATAGAACCTACCCAAACGGGTAGTTGCATTTGCTGCAGGGAAACTATACTCTTGTGCCCGTATCATCGATGTAACCATGACTTCCCCGAATAGGCAATCTACGAGTTGCTAGACCTTCGCATTAATCGTCCGAATAGAAAAAAGCTGTTGAATATCATACTTTTTCCCCAAGAGCGGATAACCTGGACCATACCATATAGTATAAGGAAATTCATCCATGTTCGCCTTTTTAGGAAAGATCGCGTGACGAAGTTTAAGAATAGGGTGTTAACAGCATAGAACCATACAGAAAGAAATCATGCACATGGATATCTCTCAATTAGAGACAATACCTAGTACATGGAGAGAAA
>DASPUA010000251.1:0-3753 GCA_035623135.1 Thermodesulfovibrionales bacterium
AGAGGCGGATTGGATTGAATTCCGGATCGTGCCTACCGAGCGCCTCCATATTGACGTGCTTATGAGATTAGGAAAGTATGCACAATAGACCCTGAGGACGGTCTATTTTGCCCAGTCGTACTTATGTCTCCTCCTGTGGTGGATGTACATTTCTGCAGAGAGCGCGGCGATGCAGCCGTTCGAGGCGGCGATCACCACCTGCCTCACCTCCGCACAGGTCACATCTCCTGCGGCAAATACGCCGGGGATTGAGGTCTGCATCATCTTATTGGTCACAATACACTCCTCTTCGCTCACTTCTATGGTATTGCCGAGAAAGTCAATGATTGGCTTGCTGCCGTGGAGATACACAAAGACTCCTGAAAGCTCCAATGCGTTTTCGTTGTGTTCGCTATCCACCATTTGTATCCTCTCCACGACCTCATTGCCTTCAATGGAGGTGACACTCTGCCCTTTTAACACCTTAAGGTTCTTAATCGCAAGCGTCGGGTGATCATTCCCCACTTTGAGATTTTTTGAAGGAGAAATGAGATATACCGTCTCCGCAAACCTTGTGAGCAGCCCCGCTTCCTTCACAGCCTCCTCGGAATCCCCGATTACGCAGACAGTCATTCCCTTGTAGAAGGCCGCATCGCACACGGCACAGTAGCTCACCCCCTTCCCGAGGAATTGGGCCTCACCCTTTATCGTCGCTTTTCTCCCCATGCAACCTGTGGAAATAATCACTGTTTTCCCCTTATACACCTGATCCATGGTGAAGACCTCTTTCATGTCACCTTCCAGCTTCACTCCCACTACCTGTTTTTCCACATACTCTGCGCCGAAATTCACCGCCTGTGTTCTGAAGATATCGAGGAGTTCCGGGCCGCTTAATGCCTGAGGCAGTCCAGGATAGTTCTCAATCTTGTTGGTATAGGCAAGGGCCCCTGCAGTAGGTGACTTATCAATCACCACAGTTTTCAGATTTGAACGCGCGGCATACTGGGCAGCACTCAGCCCTGCAGGACCGCCACCGATGATCACTACATCATAGGTTGTGTCTGTCATACATCCTCCCTCGGGAATTCCATGAAAGCAGTCGCCTTAAGAATTCCGGATCTCATAACATTACGTACCAGGTATTGTTTAATAACGTCCTAGAATTTCCTGATGACATTATAGCAGGTGTCTCTTTGGGCAGGGCGAAAGCCTGCCGACCTTATGGCATGAAGTATGTCATCCCTCGAGACCCGGTAGCTCACCCCTGTTGATGCAACCACATTCTCCTCAATCATGGTGGAACCAAAGTCATTTGCACCAAATCGGAGCGCAACCTGGGCAAGTTTCAGTCCCTGGGTCACCCATGAGGCCTGGATATTGTTCAGGTTGTCAAGGTAGATTCTCGACAGGGCAAGCACCTTCAGGTACTCTACTGCACTCGCGGGATGCTTAATCGCAAAAGCAGACGGACCGCTGGCGGCACTGAGTTCTGTATTCCCGGGCTGGAACGACCAGGGGATAAATGCAGTGAATCCACCAGTTCTATCCTGGAGTTTTCGTATACGATCCAGGTGGTCAATGATATCCTCCGGGTTCTCAACGCTTCCAAACATCATTGTTGCAGTGGTACGCATTCCGAGATGATGCGCCTCCTCCATTACGTTTAGCCACACATCCGATTTAATCTTCCTCGGGCTGATGATTGCCCTCACCCTGTCAGAGAGGATTTCCGCTCCTCCCCCGGGAATGGAGTCGAGCCCTGACTCTTTCAGTATCTTCAATGTCTCCCTGATGGTCAGGTCATGCCTCGTTGCAAGGTAGCTTATCTCGGGAGGCGAAAAACCATGAATGGTGATGGGATACCGCGCCTTTATCGCTTTCAGCAGCGAGACGTAATACTCCATAGTGAGGTGGGGATGAAGACCGCCCTGGAGAAGTATCTGGGTACCCCCCTGTGCGATGGTCTCATCGATCTTTCTGAATATTTCTTCTGCTGATAAAAGATACGCATGGGGACTATCCACATCACAATAAAAGGCGCAGAACCTGCATTTGTTTATACATACATTTGTGTAGTTGATATTTCTGTCCACGACAAAGGTAACGGTGCCCTCAGGATGCATCTCTTTCCTGATCCGGTCAGCCATCTCTCCCAATAGGAGGAGTTCTGCATCCTTCAATAACCTTAACGCCGCCCTTTTCGTTATCCTGCTACCTTTCAACAGTTACCTTTGTCCATCGCGCGGGTGGAGATGCACATCTGCACCTTTGTTTTTATTTTATAATAAACTGGTATGGATTGTGTTATAAAATCCTGTTGAAAAAGAAAGCATCCTTTGGCTAATATTTAAGACCTAATTTTCCGGAGGAATATAATGGCAGAGACGGTTGAAATACGCTGGCATGGCAGAGGAGGACAGGGAACGGTTACTGCGGCAAAGGTGCTTGCCGATGCCTGCTTGAGCGGTGGCAGGTATGTCCAGGCATTTCCCGAGTACGGGCCCGAGCGCTCAGGCGCACCCCTCAGGGCCTATAATAGAGTAAGCAACAGAGAGCTCCGCATGCACTGTCCGGTACTCCATCCCAATGTAGTGGCTGTGGCAGACGCAACACTCCTGGATGGTGTGAATGTAACAGAAGGTGCGAAGGAGGATGCGGTATTCATCGTGAACACATCGAAGGACCCTTCAACCATTCGGACAAAGCTTGGCCTCACACCACACCAAAAGGTGTGTACGGTTGACGCAACGAAGATAGCACTTGAATGTTTCGGCAGGGCCCTCCCCAATGCTCCAATGCTTGGGGCGGTTTCCAGGGCCACGGGCATTATCGGTCTTGACGCCCTTCTCGAGGATGTGAGAAAGAGTTTCGGGAAAAAATTTTCTCAAAAAATAATAGAGGGAAATATCGAAGCAACCAAGAGAGGGTTCGGGGAGGTAAAGGAAGGGTGAAACCGAAGGGCTGGAGAGGGCTTCCCCCAGGATCCGTAGTAACCGAACCAGGGAGTGCCGCAAGATTCAAAACAGGCTCATGGAGGACATTCAAGCCGGTATGGATACCCGAGCACTGTATCCAGTGCCTGTTCTGCTGGATGTACTGCCCTGACATGGCAATAAAAGTGAAGGACGGCAAGAGGGAAGCGTTTGACTACGACTATTGCAAAGGGTGCGGAATCTGTGCAAGGGAATGTCCGGGGAAGAAAGGACATAAAGCAATCGCCATGGAAGAGGAGGGCAAGTAGATGGGGAAGATAGTTGCGGTCACCGGAAATGAAGCGGTGGCCAATGCCCTCAGACAGGCAAACCCGGATGTGTGTGCCGCTTATCCCATTACCCCCGCCACGGATATCATGCAGCGGTTTTCCGGTTATGTGGCCGATGGCCTTGTACGGACGGAATTGATTCTTGTAGAGAGCGAGCACAGCGCCATGAGCGCATGTGTGGGCGCTTCGGCAGCAGGGGGAAGAGTGATCACGGCAACCTCATCCCAGGGGCTTGCCCTAATGTGGGAAATCCTCTTCATTGCTGCGGGTGACCGGCTTCCCATTGTAATGCCGCTGGTGAACAGGGCCCTGTCAGCTCCTATCAATATCCATGCCGACCATTCAGACGGCATGGGCGCCAGAGACACGGGATGGATACAGTTGTGGTCAGAGAATGCCCAGGAGGCCTATGACAATACCCTCCAGGCATTCAGGGTCGCCGAACACATGGATATAAGGCTTCCGGTAATGGTCTGCATGGACGGCTTCATCATAAGCCACTGCATCGAGAG
>DASPUA010000252.1:0-3416 GCA_035623135.1 Thermodesulfovibrionales bacterium
CCTTTTCCGGCCCTGTTGCCGCAGTAAAGGTCGGACTGCTCAACGGTGAGCTGGTCATTAACCCTGATCTCTCAGAGTCGGACAAGACAGAGCTCAACATCGCAGTTGCTGGTACCGAAGACGCGGTGATCATGGTGGAGGGGGGCGCTTCGGAGGTGTCGGAGAAGATTCTCCTGGATGCCATTGAATATGCGCACGCTGAAATCAAGAGACTCGTTGCAGCACAGAAGGAATTGAGGGTCCTTGCGGGAAAACCGAAGAGGCCTGTTGCGGAAAAGCCGGTGGATGAGGATTTGCAGAACAGCGTTAAGGCATATGTCATTGAAAGGATTAAGCAACACATCGCGATCCCGGGCAAGCAGAGAAGACAGGAGGCCCTTGATATGCTTCTGGATGATGCGTTGAACCACTTCAATGCAGAAGAAAAAGGGCTGACCAAGGAAATTGCAAATATATTTTTTGATATAGAGAAAGAGCTCGTGAGGAAGATGATCATCAATGAGGGCATAAGGGCAGACGGCAGAAGGCCTGACGAGATACGCCAGATCACCTCAAGGGTTGGCCTGCTTCCAAGGGCGCACGGTTCCGCGCTTTTTGTGAGGGGTGAAACCCAGGCCCTTGTTGCAGTGACCCTCGGGACTGCCGACGATGAGCAGAAGATAGATTCCCTGGAAGGAGAGACCTATAAGGCGTTTATGCTCCATTACAATTTCCCTCCCTTCAGTGTGGGAGAGGTCAAACCATTGCGCTCGCCAGGCAGGAGAGAGATAGGACACGGGGCACTTGCGGAGAAATCCCTGAAGCCCATGATCCCTCCGAAAGAGGTATTCCCTTACACGATAAGGGTTGTCTCCGATATCCTCGAATCTAACGGGTCCTCGTCCATGGCAACGGTATGCGGCGCTACCCTCGCCCTCATGGATGCGGGCGTGCCCATTAAGTCGCCTGTGGCCGGCATTGCCATGGGGATGATCCAGGAAGGAGATAAAACCGTGGTGCTCACCGATATCCTGGGACTGGAAGACCACCTGGGCGATATGGATTTCAAGGTGACCGGTACCGAGGAGGGAATTACCGCCTTCCAGATGGACCTCAAAACCGGCGGAGTGAGCAAGGAGGTAATGGAAAAAGCCCCGGAACAGGCGAGACAAGGCAGGGTCTTCATCATAGGCAAATTGAAGGAAGCACTCTCCGCTCCAAGGGAAAGCCTTGCGCCTCACGCGCCCAGGATATACACCATGCAGATAAAACAGGACAAGATAAGGGATGTGATCGGGACCGGGGGTAAGGTAATCCGCGGAATTATAGAGCAGACGGGTGTGAAGATAGACATTAATGATTCAGGGCTTATCAATATCGCCTCATCAGACGAAGCCTCAGCAACAAGGGCCATGGATATCATCAAGGGGATCGTGGCAGAGGCTGAGCTGGGAAAGATATATCTCGGCAAGGTCAAGAGGGTCGTGGATTTCGGGGCTTTTGTGGAGATTCTTCCTGGCACAGAAGGTCTCGTCCATATCTCCCAGATCTCGGAAAAAAGGATTGCCAAGGTCACTGACGAGATACAGGAAGGAGACGAAGTACTTGTGAAGGTAATCGAGATCGACAAGACCGGAAGGATACGCCTGAGCAGAAAAGAGGCAATGAGGGAACAGGCGAGTCCGAAATAGGCATCAGAGTCGCATCGCACAAGGTTAGGATCAAGGTCAATGCTGAGAGTTTTCTTAGTTTTGACCTTTTTTGCTATAAGGAAGGTAATGTTTAAGAAATACCGTCTTGACAACGGAATCCCCCTGGTGACCGAGCGGATACGGAATGTGCATTCCGTGGCCTTGGGGATATGGGTAAAGGTTGGTTCGAGGTATGAGCCATCCGAAAAGAACGGCATATCACACTTTCTGGAGCATATGTTCTTCAAAGGCACCAGAAAACGGACTGCAAAGGACATTGCCGTGGATATCGATTCTGTTGGAGGAGACCTCAATGCCTTTACCTCCCGCGAGACTACCACCTTTTATGTGAAGGTCCTTGATGAGCATCTCCACAGGGGGATTGATCTACTCACCGATATCTTTCTCCACTCCACATTCCCTGAGACCGATATAGAGAAGGAGAAAAGCATCATCAAGGAAGAGATAAAGATGGTGGAGGACACCCCTGACGACTACATCCATGACCTTTTTTATCTCTCGGTTTGGGGAGAAGAGGGGATTGGCCAGCCCATTCTGGGCAGAAGGGACACCATAAAGTCCTTTTCAAGCGAAGACCTCATATCCCATGTGAGGAGGTACTACGGCACAAAGGATACGGTAATTGCATGTGCAGGGAACTTTGAGCCTGAGAAACTTCTCCACGAGCTCAACCACATTCTGGGGTGTTTGAGAAGGGGCTCCGAGCTGAAAACAGGCATTTCCCCTCTGTTTAAGCCAGGAACCAGCGTTTACAGTAAAGACCTTTCTGAGGTTCATAGCTGTATTGGGGTGCAGGGAATTGCCCAGGGGAGTGGAGAGCGCTATGCCCTTTATCTCCTCAATGCAATACTAGGCGCAGGAGTAAGCTCGCGCCTGTTCCAGGAGGTGAGGGAAAAGAGAGGGCTCGCATACTCCATCTATTCCTTCATTGCTTCGTACTTTGACACAGGGGTCTGGGGCGTGTATGCAGGGAGTGCGAAGAAAAGGGTGGTCGAGGTCATCGAGATCATTGTGAAGGAAATGAAGGAATTGAAAGACACCATTACCCATGATGAATTCACGAGGGCAAAGGACCAGCTGAAGGGCAATCTTGTTCTCGGTCTCGAGTCCACCAACAACAGGATGCAGAACATTGCCCGCCAGGAGATCTACCATGAACGATTCTTTTCTCCTGAAGAGATCATCAAAGAGATCGACGCAGTCACTCTTCGTGAGGTTAAAGAGCTTTCCGAAAAACTGGTGGGGCAGGGCAATATAGCACTTACGGTCCTCGGCCCCATACAGCATTCCCAATTGTCTTCATTACGCCTCTAGTGTTTGTAATGTAATATCAGTATGTTATGCTAACTACTTAAAGTAATAATATAATTATTTTGAAAAACCTAAGGTAGCCTAATCCTGCAATATTTGCCTAAAGAAAAACAAGAAATGCATAGCAGAATATACTCTATGCTGCTGATATATTTTCCCATGTTCCTGAATAGCAGTCCATTTGCAAAAATAGAGAGCTGGTGACAGGGACTTACGTAAACTAAGAAAGAGGAACTTTAGGTGTCAGCCCTTGATGCATGACAGATAAATAGCACTAACAACCTCCGTTTCTCCGGCCAGTATTATTATGTAGAGACAGGCTAGTTATCCTTTAAGCAGGCTGTCCAGTTTTGCCTGGAGCTGGATCTTAGGGATTCCGCCAAGGATGCTGTCAATCTGTTTCCCGTCCCTGTA
>DASPUA010000253.1:0-12422 GCA_035623135.1 Thermodesulfovibrionales bacterium
TAAAGCGGTACGAGAGTTGGGTTCAGAACGTCGTGAGACAGTTCGGTCCCTATCTGTTGTGGGCGCAGGAGATTTGAGGGGAGCTGTCCTTAGTACGAGAGGACCGGGATGGACGGACCTCCAGTGTTCCGGTTGTCATGCCAGTGGCAATGCCGGGTAGTTGTGTCCGGAAGGGATAAACGCTGAAGGCATCTAAGCGTGAAGCCCACCCCAAGATAAGATCTCCCGTGGAGTAGTCCACCTGAAGGTCCGTGGTAGACCACCACGTTGATAGGCTGGAAGTGTAAGCGTAGTAATGCGTTCAGCTGACCAGTACTAATAGACCGTGCGGCTTGACCCTTTCTTTTCTTCCCTCCTGTTGTCAAGGACACTTAAGGGCCTGAAATATGGCCCTTTTTATATACTTTTAGGGAGGGAACAAAAGAGGTTTTCCATTCGTTCCACACTTGAGAATTCATAATCTTTTCATTTTTTGTTTATATGATAAAATGAGAAAAGTTGGAAATAAAGGTTAGAAGGCAACTATGAGAGAAAGAGACATATTTGAGGAAATCATTGACATTGGCAAGAGGCGAGGTGTCCTCACTTATGATGAGATAAACGACGCCCTTCCTTCAGAATTCTTTTCTCCTGATGAAATAGAGGACCTCATGGACCTTCTCCAGGACATGGGGGTTAAGGTCGTGGATTATGAGGAAACTGCTTCCGCAGAGGAGGAAGTGGAAGAAGAAGAACTTGAAGAGTATGAGAAAACAGAAGACCTTGTTCAAGCATACTTCCATTCCATGGGCGATATTTCCATCCTTACGAAGGACGAGGAAACCGAACTTGCAAAGCGGCTTGAGGAGGGAAGAGAAATAATAAAGAGCATTGTGACAGGTCTGCCTCTCTACAAGAAGATCGAAGCGAATCTTGATGGAGATGAAGAAGAGATGACGCCCGAGGAGGAGCGGGCGGATGAGGCACTTTTAAAATCTATTGCCAGACTTGAAGAACTTATGACTGCAGTTGGGGCAGCTGAAAGGAAAATAGCCCGCCATGGCTCCTTGAAAGATTTGAGGAGGACTATAAACGAAAAGAAAAAGAAAGGGATCCACCCTGAAAAACTTGAGGCACTCGCGAAACAAGTACAGCAGGAATATAGGGGAGTAGAAACAGAGATCGGAGTAAGGATAGGTGAACTTAAGGTGCTCTATGAACGTATTTCCAAGGCAAAGGCGCTTCTTACTGAAGCCAAGAATGAGCTCATCACACGTAATTTGAGGCTTGTAGTGAACATTGCAAAGAATTACGTGGGAAGGGGTTTACCACTGCTTGATCTGATTCAAGAGGGCAATATCGGCCTTATGAAGGCTGTGGATAAGTTCAAGTACGAGAAGGGCTTTAAATTTTCTACCTACGCAACCTGGTGGATAAGGCAAGCTATTACAAGAGCACTCATTGATCAGACAAAGACCATAAGAGTTCCCGTTCACATGATGGAATTTTACAACAGGGTGACAAAGGCCTCACGCGACCTTACCCAGCAACTGGGGAGAGAACCGAGTAACGAGGAAATTGCACAAAGACTCTCTGTCCCTACCAGGAAGGTGGAGGAAGTGTTCAGGGCTATCCAGGATCCCATTGCGCTCCAGACACCAGTGGGTGACGAGGATACCGAACTGGAAGATTTTATCGGCGATAAGAACAACCCTTCTCCTTATTCGGATGCGGAGAGAATTGAGGTGTCTGAGCAGATTCAGAGGGTCCTAAGGACATTGACACCCAAGGAAGAAAGGGTCATTAGAATGAGATTCGGTATTGGTGCCGAGAGAGACCATACCCTGGAAGAAGTGGGGAGGCACCTCTCTATCACGAGGGAACGGGTACGTCAGATAGAAGCAAAGGCATTAAGAAAGCTCAAGCATCCCAGCAGGTTAAGGGCACTTAAACTTCTGACAACCTAAGGTCTCATGTCCTGAGACGGTTGGTTGAAGCAGTCTTATAGTCCAGCACTATAATCGGTCATAATCCACTGAGAGGATTTTAAGGGCACCGTTTTCCCTTGTGAGGGTCCATCTTATATGTCCTTGCGTAATTCCGCCCAAAGGTTCTCCTACTATTCTCTTGATGATATAGGTACCCGTCAAGATAACATTCCCGTTGCTTCTTTCCACAAGAGGGTCTCTGAGAGAATAGGTATATCGGCTATTCTCAAAGTTCTTCTGATATACATTTCTTATCTCATCATAGCGCAAGCTATTATTTTCTATGGCAGATTTCGAATAGAACAACATGAATTTGTCAATGTCCCCAAGTTCATAGGCTTGAATATATTGATCAATAAAAACCTTTATCTCATTCTGCACATTGTCTTGAACCTCACCAAGAGGGAAAAGCTGTGCAATCGTTTCCATGCTCGGACCGAATGTGTCCCCCACAGAGACCTCTTCCTGAGATGCCCTGATAATTGCCGTAGATGTGGAATCCCTGGTGCTGATGACCTGCAGAAGACCATTAGGAGCATTAAAGTTCGCCCTGGCAGTCATTGCAAGGATATCGCCTGGCATAATACCACTCTTCCTGCCCTTATCAATATACACAATATCAGGTTGACCATTGGAAACCTTCCTATCTTTTGTGGCAATGATGAAACCGGTAATATCAGGGTTCCTTAGATTTTCTGGTTGGAGGGGAAGATCAATGTCATAATAATCAAGGAGGAGATCCCCCACAGCGATGTCGCTGTAAGATGCTGTTATCTCAGCTTTCGTCTCACCGCTTTCCTTTCCAACCACACTGACAATTCCAAGAACATCTACAAGGTAGCCCATCATGGCACCTGTTTCCGGATGCTTCACCTTTCCGGCTGGACGAACAATATAAAATCTATCGCCTGTTCTTACAGGATTCAATGTCTTTACGTATGCGTAATCTACCCTGCCGAGCACTTCCCTTTCAGAAGGTGAACCGATTACTTGACCTCTGCTCTCTATGGAATCAGAGATATAGCCGCTCGAGATCAGAGTATCTCTTTCAACAAGATACTTCTTTTCTACAGCTTTTATCTTGACCGGAATTTCTTCTTTCTTGTTGCCCGGAAGTTCCTCTTGCTTGACCTGAGGTTGAGGTTTTATCTCAGGTGCCGGAATTGCCCTCTCTGCTGGAGGAGAAGCAGGAATACGGATAATTTCTTTTTGAATGTACAATTGCGGAAGCCTGATTTTTTGCCCTGGGTAGATGAGATTAGGATTCTTTATTTCAGGGTTTTCCTTCCAGATCTTTGGCCAGGAAAAGGGGTCGGACATCTCCCTCGATGAGATACTCCACAGGGTGTCACCCTTCCTCACCTCATAATCCTGGTTTTCTTGTGCCTGGGCAAATATTGTGGCAGCCGTTAGGGTACCACATATTCCCATGGTAACAATCCAGCTACGAATTATTCTCTTAAGAATAGTTTTAAACATAGAACCTCCATTTTCATTATTAAAAATAACCAAGATGAGCAAAAGTGTCAAGTTATTATTTAGGGAAGATTATAAAAGTGATTGAATAGATTGAAACTTAAAAACTATGCACAGCCTTCTAAAGGAGTATAGTAAAATTGTTCAATCCTGCAGGCTATATATACTGATAACATATTGATTATTAAATATTTTTGAGAGGAAGCAGAGCAAGTTGCTGACCACACCCATGTCTTTCCCCAGTCTATTTTTTGTCCTGGGGAAGCTGTTTCTCTGGTAAATCTTTTCCTAACCCTTCCTGCCGCCTTCCCCTTGCCTGCGCAATGATTCTCCTCATCTCCCTGTCAAACTCCTGGAGGAAAATAACATACTTGGCTTGTTGTTCGATAGTAAGGATTTTTTTCAGTTCTTCCCATTCTGTATCCCTCAGATTTTGCATGCCTTTGTGGTTCTGTTCAAGTCTGTCAAGGATATCCCTCAATTGACCTTCACGTTTTTCCCTAAGCGATTCCCTCAACTCTTTTATGTTTCCCTGCATGGCATACTCCATCTCTGCCCGCCTTTTGTCATACTTGTTAAGCAATGGAAACAGCTGGGCAGATGTCTTTTCGTCAAGGTCAAGGTCTTTGGCAAGTTTCCACATCCTTAAGGTCTCTATTCTTTGCCTTACTTTCTCCTTCTGTTCTTTGGTGGGCGGCTTTTCAAAATCTTGGGGTTCAGCCAGACCATGCGCAGCAAAGCCAAACAGAATAATGACAAACACCAAAATCTTTGCCATAGTTTTGTTCATGAATATCCTCCTTCTGGTTTCTTCTCAGCTGGTTAGACAAGACGGGGAGAAAAAGGTTTAAAGGACACCACTTCAGGAAACTTCACTCTTCGGCAAAAAACATGGTTTGAAAGTTACTTGATCGTATCCATCCCCGCGTATGGCCTCAAGACATGGGGAACCGTAATGCTTCCGTCTTTTTGCTGGTAATTTTCAAGAATTGCAACGAGGGTGCGACCAATGGCAAGGCCAGAACCATTGAGCGTATGCACGAACTCTGTCCCTTTTTTCCATCCTCGCTTAAACCGTATGTTCGCTCTCCTTGCCTGAAAATCTTCAAAATTGGAACAAGAGGAGATTTCCCTGTATCGCTGTTGGCCTGGCAGCCATACCTCCAGGTCATAGGTCTTTGAAGCAGAAAAACCGAGATCCCCGGTACAAAGAGCCACAACCCTGTAAGGCAGGCACAGTTTCTGGAGTATGTCTTCGGCGTCATTGGTGAGTTTTTCCAGTTCTTCATATGAACTTTCTGGTGCCGCGAATTTTACGAGTTCGACCTTATTAAACTGGTGTTGCCTTATGAGGCCTCTTGTGTCCTTTCCGTATGAGCCCGCTTCGCGCCGGAAACACGGAGTGTATGCGGTATAGAAAAGTGGCAAATCATCTTCTTTCAGTATCTCGTCACGATGGATGTTGGTGACAGGAACCTCAGCAGTGGGGATGAGATAAAATTCAGGGTCAGTAATTCTGAAGAGCTCCATTTCGAATTTCGGAAGCTGGCCCGTGCCGATCATACTTTCGCGGTTTACCAAAATTGGTGGAAATACCTCGGTATATCCTTTTGAGGTATTCAAATCCAGCATGAAATTCATGAGGGCTCGTTCCAGCTTGGCACCCGCTCCCCTCATTAATGCAAAACGGGCGCCTGCTATTTTGGATGCCCTCTCAAAGTCGATGATTCCCAGCATCTCAGCAATGTCCCAGTGGTTAAGAGGGGGAAAGCCCAGGTCGTTGGGCTCGCCCCACGTACGTACAACCGTGTTCTCAGTTTCGTCCTTTCCTACGGGAACTGAAGGGTGGGGGATATTGGGAATCACAAGGACAAACTCAGAAAGCTTTTCCTCAAGCTCATGAAGCCCATCGTCCAGCGATTTTATTCTATCTGAAACGGTTTTCATCTCATTGAGGAGATCTGTGGCGTCCTCTTTTTGTCTCTTCAGTCTGCCAATTTTTTCAGAAACGGTGTTCCTTCTGTTCCTGAGCGTCTCGGCTTCTCTGAGCAGACTTCTCCTTTCCTCTTCAAAGCTAAGGAATTCAGACAAGGAAAGGGAATAATTCCTTCTTCTGAGAGCTTCTTCCACAACGGCGACATTCTCCCTCACAAATCTCACATCAAGCATTCCTCGCTCCTATTAAAGAAGTTTTTATCAGCTATAATAAACTACTCATTACACGTAGGGAAGTCAAGCATATGAGCAGCAGAAATAAAGCCAAAATAAGGACAATGTACAGGATATTGTTCAAGGCCTTTGGTCCCCAGCACTGGTGGCCAGGGGATACTCCCTTTGAGGTTGCAGTGGGCGCAATCCTGACCCAGAACACCAGCTGGGGCAATGTGGAAAAGGCCATTGATCATCTTAAGGCTGCACATGCCTTGTCCGCAAAAAAGATACATGAGATGCCGGCAACCACGCTCGCTGCATTCATTAGGCCGGCAGGATATTTCAATATCAAGGCAAAGAGGCTAAAGTCGTTCATACGTTTTCTTTGTGAACACTATGGGGGGAGCATGAAGAGAATGAAAAAGGAGGATGCCCGTATCCTGAGGGAGAAGCTCCTCTCGGTCCATGGTATCGGGCCCGAGACCGCAGACTCAATTCTGCTTTATGCGCTTGAAAAGCCCATATTCGTCATTGACGCATATACAAAAAGAATTCTTTCTAGGCATGACATAATAGGCCACAAAGAGCCCTACTCGGCTTTTCAGAAACTCTTCCATGTATCCCTGGGAAGAGATGTGAGGCTTTTTAATGAGTATCATGCACTTTTTGTTGCCACAGGAAAGTCTTTTTGTAAGCCGAAGCCTCTCTGTAAGGAATGTCCCCTCATGTCTCTGAAGCCATAAATGCAGATGATTATTTAAAATTAAAAAGCTGTGTTGAAGTAAGCGGCAGGAACGGCTTACCTGTGAGAAATTACCTACCCAAGGGCTTTTGTCTTAAATTGGTCACCACCATGTCTGCAAAAAATGCATAAAAAAAGCAAGATATGTATAGAAAAAATTCTCAGGATTTGCAAAAATTGACAGACTCTTGCTGAGAAGAGGAGGGGATGTTCGACATAAAGAAACGAAGACGCAGAGAGGAAAAAGATGACAAATATTTTCGGTGATCTGAAAATATCCGGGAAACTGCTCCTTACCCCACTGCGTATAAGTTCGTTGATCAGGGACTCAAGATACTCCAGCTCTCGGACGATATCCCCGAATTTGGTGTATGCTGCAACAGCGCTTGATGAAAAAGAAGTGCGTAGCGTGCAAGAAAGCCCTTGTTGCAATCAATGACTCTACCCCTGATGGCGCTGCGATTGTGAAGTCTATAGATAAGAACTATACTGGTTTTATTGTAGCTGACGACAGCGAGTGTAGCGATATAAAACTGAAAATGGCAGAGTTTGGGATACTGTGAAGGTGCGTGAAGAGGAATCACACGAAACCTTCCAGAACTTCTGGGCAACGTGGAAAGGAGCTTGAAACCCTTCAACGAATACCATGCCCTCATCGTGTGGACGAGAAATATCCTTCGAAGGCCTGTGCCCCTCAGTGACAGAAGGATGATTTATTCCCTTGATACTTAAGGCACCCAGTCTTTAAAATCATAAGAAAGATCCCAGGGGAACCGCAAAAGCCCGAGAGTTGTCTAATATATGGACAAAAATAGATATGCAGGAATGGATGAAGATGATAAAGCGGTCTCCCGATGTAAACAAGGAGATATCGATGCCTATGAGGAATTGGTCGAGAAATACCAGAAAAAGATGTTGAATGTCGCATACAGAATGGTCGGAAACTATGAGGATGCGTGCGAGATTGTACAGGATGCATTTGTCTCTGCGTTTAAGGGCATTAAAGGGTTTGAAGGGAAATCCCGTTTCTCGACATGGCTTCATACGATAGTTGTGAATCTCTCCAGAAACAGGCTTAAACAGCTCAAAACCCATAGCCGTTGTGAAGGACTTTCCATGGACGATCCCGTCGTTACTGACGAAGGCAGCTTAAGCATAGAGATTGCATCAAATGATCCACCTATCCATGAACAGCTCGAAAAGAAGGAGCTACAGCAAAAGGTTCAGGGATGTATCAATGCTCTTGATGAAGAATACCGGGAGGTGGTTGTCCTGAGGGATATCAGTGGTTTTTCCTATATTGAGATACAGGACATGCTCAGGATTCCTGAAGGCACAGTGAAGTCACGCCTTTCCAGGGCAAGAGAAGCATTAAAAGACTGCCTCAAGAAAGTTATTGGGGAACTGTAAATGGAATGCCGTAATATCCAGGAGAAACTTTCTGAGTATCTAGATGACATCCTCTCACCTCAGGAAAAAGTGACCATGGACACACATCTCAAGTCGTGCGGGGAATGCGCAACAGCCCTTGCAGACCTGAAAAAAACGATTGAACATGCAAAGAACCTCGAAGAAGTCGAACCTCCTCCTTGGCTGAAGCAGAAAATCATGACTCGAGTTCGTGCAAAGGCCCGGCCCGGGAAAGGTCTGTTCCAAAAACTACTCTATCCTCTCTACATTAAACTGCCGGTCGGCGCCATCGCAACCATCGCGGTAGCCCTGACAACGCTTTATGTCTTTAGGACAATCGAGCTAGAGATCAAACTTGCAAAGGGACCTACTGAAGAGGCTGCGCCTCAACCTTCCTCAAGGAAAGTTCAGCCTCTTCAAAAAGGAGCTGAAACAGAGAAGGCGTTACCAAAAGCCTCCCAAGGGAGATATGACGCAAAAAATATAGCGCCTTCCAGACCGGCTGAGCAGCCTGTTCCATTAAAAAAGTCCGAGCCCCTGACGGACAGACTTGAAGGTCCCAAAGCTCCTGAACCAATGAAGCAGGCAGGGCTGTCGCAGGAGCAGAGAGCCGCTGCTCCTGCTTCGGGGAAGGATATCGCTACCCCTTCAGTCGGCGCTCTTGCAAAAGAAGACGCAAAACGTGAAGCTGCCCCTGCGGCGCCCATGATGAAGGCGATGATTGAGGAAAGAAAAGAGGGCATTATATTTACTGTTTATGTCAAAGATATCGAGCCTGCCCGAAAAGAGATCGAAAAACAAATATCAGAGCTCGGCGGCAAGGTTGTTAAAGAAGAATCTTATGAGAATAAGGATATCCTCACAGCAGAAATAGATTCCATAAAATTAAGGGAATTTCTTGAGAGAGTAAAGTTTGTGGGACAGGTGAAAGAGGAGAAGTTTGATTTTGAAAGTGCGAAGGGGAAGGTTGACGTAAGAATAGAGATTGCAAAACAACCCGAACAGTAATGAATAATAACTTCTTCCTGGACCAAAACACTTCTGATGCAGTTCTCATAACTGCACCTTTCAAGCTGAAATGAATATGACAAAGTAATACTTTAAGAAATCAAGCACCCGGGTTCCCTGCACCTAATATAAGAAGACTTTGGTCATGTTCTTGTTTGTTAAGTCCATCCTATTTTCCTTATTATTGACTTCTACAGGATACAACCAATCACCATTTTCCTCAAAAATACTGTAATATGAATAAACAATATATTTTCCATACGGTGCATCAGAGAACTCATAATGTCCGTTCGCATCAGACTTGCCTTCCTTGTAAATAAATGGGGCAAGAATACCCTCTATCTTAGAATTATGCTCAGCCTTCAATTGTTTTATTTGCAACTTCTTCTCTGCGGATTTGCTGATACTCTGCTCATATGCTTCTTCTGAACAAGAATCTCTGAATTTTGTATACTCGTCCGATCTTTGCTGTATCTCATTTACTGTTTCCCTGTATTCTCTTTCTCCCTCTGTAATAAGTTTGATATATTGTTTTTGAATACTGCCGATCTGCTGTAAAACAGCATCCGGGTTATCAACTCTGTATAAGACAACATTTACTCCAGCAACAGCAACTCTTTTTAGTTCACCCGATTTCACACTGACATAAATATCACCAAGCACCTTTCCCTCTTTATGGAAGTAATATTTTGTGATGAAAACTGAACCTCCAAGGATTACCAAAACAACCCCGACAAGAATAGCAACCTTCTTCATCCTCGTCCTCAACCTTTTCTCCTCTTATGAGTCTATATTAATCTACTCTCGCAATCGAATTGTTGTCAACTAAACTATGGTTATCATCAGGTATACCCTTGGTACTCCTTTTTTCAGAGGTATCATCCGTCAAATGGGATAAGCTTTTCAAATTCTTTTTCCGTGATGTCTGGGTCCGCGCTACTTAAGGAAAATGTAAAGGTGTTGGGTTCAGTCGGAACCCCACTACAGTCTCAGTTGACAATACCTGTTGCTTCGTCGGTGAAACAAACTCTGTCCAAATAACTCTTTCCCCAGCTTTTGAGAACTTTTTCAAAGCCTCCTTTGTCTAAGAAACCAGGAGCACCAAAACATCAAAGGAGGGTTGGAAATGGAAACGAAGAGGATGTTCGGGATTTTGTTATTGGTTTTTTTATTAGCAACAGGCTTCAATGAAGTCGCACCTGCAAAGGAGGTCAAAAACACAGAAAGCCTTTCAACAGGCATTGAAGACCAGACAGGCGTTGCGGTCACGATCTACAACGTGAACCTCGGGCTTGTGAAGGACCAGAGGAGCCTGAAACTTTCGAGGGGTATGGGTGAGCTGAAGTTCATGGATGTGGCATCACAGATCATTCCCACGAGTGTGCATATCAAATCCCTTGTGAACGCTGACAGTCTCCAGATTCTGGAGCAGAACTATGAGTATGATTTGTTGAATCCCCAGAAGCTTATGGACAAATATGTCGGAAAAGAGGTAAAGCTTTACCAGAAGAATCCATATACAGAGCGGGAAGAAATTGTGACCGCAACCCTTCTTTCAAACAACGGAGGACCGATATTCAAAATCGGCGACGAGATCACCTTCGGTCATCCCGGAAGGATTATATTTCCGGGAGTCCCTGAGAGTCTTATTTCGAAACCTACCCTTGTCTGGCTCATCGAAAACAGCCTCTCTTCGCTCCAGAAGGTCGAGGCATCATACCTCACAAACGGGATTAACTGGAGGTCAGATTATGTCGTGACATTGAATGACACGGATGACAGGGCTGACCTTTCCGGATGGGTCACCATTGACAACAGAAGCGGCACGACCTATAAGGACGCAAAGATCAAGCTTGTGGCAGGTGACGTGAACAGGGCAAAGGATGAGATGGAGTACAAGAAGGGACTGATGAGAGCTGCTGAGGCAGCGGCAAAGCCCGCAGCACAGTTCAGGGAAGAGGAGTTTTTTGAATACCACATCTACACTTTACAGAGGCAGGCAACGATCAAGGACAATCAGACCAAACAGATCAGCCTTGTGAACGCCGATGATATTCCGGTAAAAAAAGAACTTGTGTACTACGGCGCCCAGTACTACTACCGATCAACTTACGGAGAAAAGATCTCGAACCAGAAGATCGGGGTGTTTGTAGAGATAGCGAACACGAAGGACCATAACCTCGGAATCCCTCTGCCCAAAGGCACGGTGAGGGTATACGAGAAGGACAGTGAAGGAAGCCTCCAGTTTGTTGGAGAGGACTCCATTGACCACACTCCCAAGGACGAAAAGGTGAGGGTGAAACTGGGTGATGCCTTCGACGTGGTGGGATCAAGGAAACAGACGGACTGGAAAAAGATCGCCTCAGATACCTATGAAGCTGCCTTCGAGATATCACTCAGGAACCACAAGAAAGAAAACGTTGTCGTGAAAGTGATCGAGCCGATTCCCGGGGACTGGACGATGCTCAGTTCTTCGCATGAGCATAAAAAAACAGAGGCATTTACCGCAGAATTCAATATTCCTGTTGAGAAGGACAAGGAGACGAAGCTTACATACAGAGTGAGGATGAGATTTTAAAGGAATTTCATCACCACATTTGTGAGGGCAGTGTTCTAGGAAAGGGGAACACTGCCTAAGCGCTCTACGCTACTCAGAGATTTTCCATATAAGCTCGAAATTGCAAATGATCACCACAGGTTCACCTGAATTATTTCTCATGATCTGCTGCTTATCATCTATTGCCAGAAGAAGGTCGTTCACCTTCAACGATGAGCCGTCAAAACCATGTAACCTTAATTTTCTTTTTACCGTGTCAAGGAAGTGCTGGCATTGTTCTTCACTGATAATCCCGGTGTAGACGGCCTTTGAGAGATCTATCGGAGTGTAGAGTTCCTCTTCATGCTCGGCAACCCACTGGTCAGGCCCGTTGTAGTAACCACGAATGGTGATGTAGTTATGGTTCTCCTGAAGCACAGGGTTGCCTTCGGGATCAATGATATCCTTGTGGGATTCATACTTTCTGAGATCGGTGGATGCCTCCACCTTTGTGGTCCCGGTCATGTAGATCGCCCTTACGTATACAGTGGGAATACCGAGTTGGGTAAGTGTATGGGCAATGGCAAATTCTTCAAAGGGGCTGTTGATGCCGTATTGAGCGACCTTAGGATCCCGCGACCCCTCTTCATCTCCCATGGGCATCTCACCAACCCGTGATGTTTCCCATACGAGGTGAATGTTGTCCTTTGTGATTGTATAGAAGACTTCTTTGGCGTGAGACAATCTCAAGGCAGGGGTTTTTCTCCAACGTTCAGGGAGAAAATAATCGAAGAGGTGTGCGTTCCTTCCCACTACCCAGAGGCTGCCGCCGGTGCTCTCCGCATGTCCGTACAGATAAGGCACCCCAAAGATTTCCATATGGGACAAATGGGCAGGGAGAGGGGTGGGGTCGAAGCGATGGCGCTGGTCATCCAGGTAGGAATGTCTCCTGGATGACTTTACCGCATCGTCATGTTCTGGGGTCCGGAGCAGCAGCTCGTAGTCAATGATTGAATATCTGCCCTCGTGAATGCACTGATACACCATATCAACCTGTTTACCAGGCGCATTTCGTTCCTGGGTCATGCCTGTTTCCATGATAAGTTCTGTGTCAGCTTCGCTGAAGATAATA
>DASPUA010000254.1:0-2886 GCA_035623135.1 Thermodesulfovibrionales bacterium
CTTCTGTTGACCAGAGCACCAGCTCTTCCGCCATTCTCGATAGGTGCACCATGAGAATAGCAGAGGCGGAGAGAAATTCCATGCTGAAATCCCTGTCCGAGACCGCGTCAATACTGTTGTCTGAAACAGCATCGAACCTGAGGAGCTTTGCCACATATCCCCTGTCAATGGGCAGCGACGTGCCGGCAAGCGCACACGCACCGAGGGGCAACACGTTCACCCGTTTCCGTGCATCACTGAGCCTCCCCTTGTCACGTTCGAACATCTCCACATAGGAAAGGAGGTGGTGAGAAAGAAGCACAGGCTGGGCCCTTTGCATATGGGTGTAGCCAGGCATACTATATTCAATATGGGTTTCCGCGATATCCACCAGGCTGGTCTGAAACCGTGTGATGGCAGATACTATCACATCCATCTCTTCCCTGAGATAAAGCCTCAGGTCCAGTGCGACCTGGTCGTTCCTTGATCGCGCAGAATGGAGCTTTTTCCCCGCAGGACCAATCTTTTTCGTGAGTGCTGCCTCGATGTTCATATGCACATCCTCGAGGTCTTCCCTGAACCTGAACCTTCCTGTTTCTATCTCTTTCGCAATCTCTTTCAGTCCGCGCACTATCTTTTCTGAATCGCTTTTGGAAATTATCCCCTGCTTCCCCAGCATCCTTGCATGGGCAATGCTCCCCTCAATATCGTGCCTCCAGAGACGATTGTCAAAAGAGACGGATTCAGTGAAGGCTTCGACGATACTGCTCGTCTTTTCCATGAACCTTCCTCCCCAGAGTTTCTTCATGGCTAAGAATAAAAGTTTTGTTTTACCGTGTCAAGGGTTTTTGAAATATGATAAGATAGCGTGATGCCAGAAACAACACTCAAAGTAATGCTTCTTCGACATACTCCAGAGCCTGAGGAGACTGTTGCCATGGCCGCGAAGCTCTGTTACAGTCCTTCTGATATTGCGTCTCTACGAGAAAAAATAGAGGCAAAGGATCAAAAAACATTTGTGGAAAGACTTGTCAAGTTGGGACATATGAGTCCAATAGAACATGCATCATTTACATTCGCGATCGAAGGTATATCAAGGGCATGCTCCCACCAACTTGTAAGACACAGGCTCGCATCTTATTCTCAACAGTCTCAAAGATACGTGAGTGAAGCTTCAGGGTTTGACTACGTAATCCCCCCCATTATCAAAGAAGATGAAAAGCTTAAAAAGCATTTTGAAGACTTCATGGAAAAGGCACAGGAAGCATATAGCCATCTCATAAATAAACTCAATGAAAAAGGTATAAAGGGAGAATCAGCCAATCAGGATGCAAGGTTCGTGCTTCCAAATGCGGCTGAGACCAAGATAATGGTCACGATGAACGCGAGGGAGTTGCTCCACTTTTTTAGACAGAGGTGCTGCTTTAGGGCTCAGTGGGAAATAAGACAGATAGCACAGCAAATGGTATTCTTAGTAAAGAAAGTCTCTCCAACCATTTTTGAAAAAGCCGGTCCTGCGTGTTTATACACACTCTGCCCGGAAGGAGAAATGAATTGCGGGCAGGCAAAAACAGTTAGGAAGATATATGGCAGTAAATACAGAGAAAAGAAAAGAAAGACAACAAGAAAACCAAAACTTTTAAGTTCTCAAAAGAAATTGTTTCAAGAATAAAGAATCACCCTAAGGCTTCTCTGCGCCTCTTCCCTCTTCATCCCTGCAGTGAACCCCCTCCCTTTCACCTGGTTTACCTCACCGGATGGCCTGATCAGAAGGATGGAAAAGACTGAGGTCCATAAGACCGGTCCAGGAAAATCCATGCGTGGCTTTTCCTGGTTATATAAGGTAAAATTACGCTGTGCAAAAAAATTTGATCTGCAGACCTATGATCATGTTTGGAGGCAAAGGCGGTGTGGGTAAGACCACCTGTTCGGCAGCCGCTGCATTGCAACTCGCATCATCCGGACAGAAAACGTTGATTATCACATCCGATGCAACCCCCTCCCTTTCCGACATCTTTGAAGAAGAGATAGGAGATAGGATTAGATGCATAGAGACGCGTCTCGACGCGGTAGAAATAAGTGATGACGCCATCCTGAACAAGTGGAAGAAAAAATTCGGCCCTGATTTCTATGAGATACTCTCTCATCTCATAGATGTGGAAGGCCTGGACAACGAGTCGCGCCACCAGCTGCTGGACTATATCGGCTCTGCCCCCTCCCTGAGGGAAGAGACCATGCTTGACCTTATCGTGGATATGGCTGAGACAAGCACATATGATCGTATTGTCTGGGATACTGCACCTGCGGGGGAAACACTGAATCTCCTCAATATGCCGACCTACATGAGGAGCCATCTCGCTGCCGGCTCCAGGGTTTTCGAGGGGCTGGACAAAATCGGGAAAAAGATCACAGGGAAAAGGTCTATCGCGCATATCATGGATGAATGGATTGCGGCATCGGAGAGGATCTCCCGATACATTCACCGCAGCGCAGCCTTCGTCATGGTCACTAACCCTGAAGCCCTCGTGGTCAAACAAGCCCGAAGGGTAGTGGAAACCCTCAGGGGATATCAGATCACTCTCCAGGGTATGATTATCAATAGGGTGATCAATGATCCCGACTCCCAGTCACTGAGGACCCTGCAGAAAATGCAGGAAAACTATCTGGCAGATCTCTTAAGGCTGGCAGATGGATTACCGGTCGCAACCCTTCCCTTCTCGCTGAAGGAGATAAGAGGCAAGCATGCCTTAAGAGACATGGGAGAAAGATTGATAAAGGAGCTGAAACTGTAATGCCTACCCTCTTCAGACCCAGATCTGACCTGATCCTGCTTCACCCCCCCACTGTCTTCAGCTTCCGCGAGCGGCCGGGTTTCTACGGTCCCATGAGCGATGTGATACCCTCTTC
>DASPUA010000255.1:0-4998 GCA_035623135.1 Thermodesulfovibrionales bacterium
ACTTTCTTCTGCCCTGCTCCATCGCCCTCTTCTTCGCGGTGTTGGCTTTTTACTACGCGTATTCAGGGATTATAGAGATATGGAAATAAGAGAAAAAGGGGATGGATAAGAGCCTCTTTTGCTTGACAGAAGCCATTCCGCATGATATTATTTACAAGATGCTTATTGTGAGCGCATTTCTGGTGGTATTGGTGAGCGTGACGGCTGCAGAGGCCGATATTTACCGGTATGCGGATGATGACGGCGTGATTTGCTACACCGACGCTCCGTTGAATAAGAAGGCGGAGAGAATTATGAAGACCGAGCCATCCTCACCCGTGGAACCTCAGAGTAAGTCAAACGGTGCCCGCAGGGTGACGGATTTTAATGGTATTGTTATGGACAAGGCAAGCAAGTATGCCATAGACCCATCCCTTGTTCATGCAGTGATTAGGACTGAGTCCAATGGTAATCCTTATGCGGTCTCAAGAAAGGGCGCTATGGGCCTTATGCAGTTGATGCCCGGCACTGCCAGTGACCTTGAAGTGAGGAACCCCTTTGATCCTGAAGAGAATATAGATGGGGGAACAAAGTATCTGAGGGATCTCATCGAGAGATTCAAGGGTGACCTGACCCTCGCCCTCGCCGCGTATAACGCAGGACCAAAGGCAGTGGAAAAACGCGGCTCAGTTCCTGAGATCATAGAGACAAAACAGTATGTGAAGAAGGTCCTCTCCCTTTATAACGGAGATTCCTACCACCCGCTCCCTTCATCAGGCACCTCAGTGGTGTCAAGGACTGAACAGATCTATAAGATCGTCACAGAAGATGGCTCTGTCCTTTTTACAAACTCACCCGTCTACAGGAAAAACCCAAGGTTCTAGATGTCCCCTGCCGCAGGCCTTCTGGAAGAAATTCAGAGGTTAAGAAAAGAAAAGCGCGCCTTAATCCTCTCTCACAACTACCAGAGGGAAGAGATACAAGACATTGCAGATTTTGTGGGCGATTCCCTGGAACTTTCGAGAACCGCAGCCACCATTGATTGTGAGGTGATTGTCTTCTGCGGCGTCCATTTTATGGCAGAGAGCGCTTCAATGCTCTCTCCTGACAAGGTTGTCCTCCTCCCCGAGCCTGAAGCGGGATGTCCTATGGCAGAGATGGTCCGGGTAAGTTCTCCGAGGCGGGTGATGAAGTCCTTCCCAGGATATGAGGTTCAGCCCTCCTTTGTCTTTCCCCACGAATTTACCCTGAGGGATATGAGAGAGCGATTTCCCGACATACCCATTGTTGCATATGTAAATACCACTGCAGAGGTAAAAGCAGAGAGCGATATTTGCTGTACATCTGCCAATGTGGTGAAGGTGATAGAATCGTTGCCCTCTGAGCGGGTTATCTGCGTACCGGACAAGAACCTCGCCATGTGGGCGCAAAGAAACACAAAGAAGCAGGTAATTGCGTGGGACGGTTTTTGTCACGTGCACGACAGGGTCACAAGGGGAGATGTGCTGAAGGCAAAGAGGCAGCACCCCAAAGCCCTCTTCATGGCCCACCCTGAATGTAGGCCTGAGGTGGTTGAGCTGGCAAATCATGTGACGAGCACGTCCGGGATGTTGAGGTTCGCAAAGGCGTCAGATGAAGAGGAGTTCATTGTCGGCACAGAGCTTGGGCTTATGCACCGACTGAAAAAGGAAAACCCCCTTAAGCTGTTTCATCCCTTAAGAACAGACATGATATGTCCTAACATGAAAAAAACCACGCTGGGAAGTGTAGCAAGGGCGCTCACAGGGATGACACACCAGATAAAAGTCCCTGAGGAGATACGCATTCCCGCGAAAAGGGCTCTGGACAGGATGCTTGCGATCAAGTGAGTGTCGTTTTTTCTCTTACTATTCCAGCCTTGAACAGAAATTCAGGTTTTCTTTTGAAAAAGCTCCTTGAAAGGGAAGTAATGCTCCTTTAAAGATTCTCATGAATATCCTCAAACAAAGAATCATCAAAAAAATACAGTCAGAAGGGCCTATCAGCTTCGAGACATTTATGAATATGGCGCTGTATGACCCTTCCCTTGGCTATTATATGAGGGATTCCGCAATGATAGGCAGAGCAGGGGATTTTTATACCAGCCCTCATCTTCATCCGATATTTGGTGCAATGCTGGGCAGGCAGATGGAGGAGATGTGGGAATGGATGAACAGACCACCTGTGTTTTGCGTGGTCGAGATGGGAGCTGGTATGGGGTACCTTGCCAAGGATCTCATATCGTCTCTCACTGAAAGGGAGATATTCCCGCATCTCGAATACCGTATTGTTGAGCTGAACCCTTCAATAAGGGCACATCAACAGAAATTACTCGGGGACTTTCAGTACAAAGTGAAGTGGGCTTCTGACTTGAGGGAAATAGAACCAGTTTCGGGGTGTTTTCTCTCCAACGAACTTTTGGATGCCTTTCCTGTGAAGTTAGTCGAGATGGATCATGAGTTGATGGAGATTTATGTTGAGCTCTCTTCCCAGGGAGACGAAGGGGCTTTTTCTGAGAACCTCACATTTATTGAAGTCAAAAAACCCTGCAGTGCAGAAATAAGGGATTATTTCAAAGGGTTCTCCCTCACACTTCCGAAAGGGTACAGGACAGAGGTAAATCTAAGACTCAGAGAATGGCTTTTGAAGGTCAACGAAAATCTCTCAGAGGGTTTTGTGCTAACCATAGATTATGGGTATACGGCAATGGACTATTACAGTGAGGACAGGAACAGGGGGACGTTGCTCTGTTACCACCGACACCAGGTGAGCGAAGACACTTTCAGGAACATAGGAGAACAGGACATGACTGCACATGTGAATTTCTCTTCTCTGAAAAAGTGGGGAGACGAGGTTGGATTAAAGACCGTGGGTTTCATTCATCAGGGGGCTTACCTGGTTTCCCTGGGGATTGGTGAAGTAATGAACGAGTTGTATGGAGGATGTCCGGACGTGTTCGAGATCGCAAAGATTAAGGGTCTCATTCTTCCCCAAGGGATGGGTGATTCCCATAAAGTGATGATCCAGTACAAGGGGAAAGACGGACCGGTGCTTAAGGGATTTAGCCTCAGGAACCAGAGGGAGAGGCTGTAATATATTCCTGCAGTTTCTTCATACTCTTCAGGACCCGTTCGGGTGTGTGTGTTTCTATAGTGTAGACACAATTATTCCCCTTTAATTCCGCAAAAAGGGCGGCGAAATTGAAAGTCCCCTCTCCGATGGGCAGATGCTGGTCACTGCTTTTGTCATTATCATGGAGGTGGAGTTCAAAAATATAGGGTTTAAGAGTTTTGAGCCATTCCTCCAGGGGAAGCCTTGTGAAGAGGTTAAAGTGTCCTGTATCAAAACATAATCCGAAGTGTTCGGAGTGAAGCTCCTCCATAAGCAGGAGGAGGTTCGAGGGTTGATCCTCGAATATATTTTCAATGGCTATCTTGAGGTCTAACCCGGCAGCCCTTTCCCTCAGGGGTCTCCAGGTGGCGAGACTTCCCTCAAGCCAGATATCTACCCTATGGCCATACTTCCACTTTTCATAGCCCGAATGAAATACAACAACTCGCGGGGCAAGGAGTTCAGCGATTTCCATTACCTGGAGGAACCGTTCAATGGTGACGTCCCGTATCTTTGAATCCACCGCGCCAGGTGACATGTCCATAAACGGGGCATGGATGGACAGGGAGGGATGATAATCGAGATGCTCCCTTAATGTTTTGATATCATCCTTCTTAAGGGAATCAAGGGCAGATGAAGGGAAAAATATTTCGAGGTTCAGCCTGTGCTGTGTAATATAAGTAAGGTATTCCCTTATTTTGGGATAAGGGATATGGACATGGACATTGTTCACTCTGTCTTTGAAGTGGTCTGTAAGGCAGAGGTAGTCTTGCTCTCCGACTGAGTGTCTGTTTTTTTCTCCTCTTTGGCTGGTTTCTCTTTATCGCCTTCCGTAGTCTGTTTTGTACCACCAGAGGCATAATCGGTCTTATACCAACCCGTTCCTTTGAGAAGGAAGGACGTCCTTGAAATGAGCTTCGTCATCGATGCGCCACAATCAGGACAAGTGGTGAGAGGCTTGTCATTGTGCCTCTGTACCACCTCATGCTTTTTGCCACATCCTGAGCACTGATATTCGTAAATCGGCATTCTCTAACCTCCGTACATTTTATAATAACCGATTCAAAACAACATGGTCAAACACCCGCGTCCTATCATTTATGCCGTTTTACATTTTCTGAGGTATAATACCCTGTGCCCATTGTCGCGCTTACAGGAAATTATGGGATGGGGAAGACCACTGTCTTGGGGATGTTCAAGGAACTTGGGGCAGATACACTGAAGACTGACGAGGTCGTGGATGCGTTGCTTAAGGACGCATTGGTCCTGCAGGCGATCAGGGAGGAGTTTGGAGACGAGGTATTTTCGGGTGACGGGGATCTCAACAGGGAAAAGCTGTCTTCCATTGTTTTCAGGGACAGCTGCAAAAGAGACATTCTTGAGAGGATAATCCACCCTCTTGTCTTCGAAAAGATGGGAGAGTTCCTCAAAGAGTGGGCAGATAAAGCGACCGGAAAAGATGTAGTGATTATTGAAATTCCCCTCTTGTTTGAAAAGGGTTACACGAAAAGATTCTCTAAGAATATCGTCGTGTATACGGATGAAGAGACAGCCCTTACACGCCTTCAGGAGTCGGGCATTATAAGAGATAATGCCATGATGCGGCTGAATGCGCAGATGCCTATTAAGGAAAAGGTGAAAAGGGCAGACTTTGTGATCGACAACAGTGGTTCCTTGGAACACACAAGAATGCAGGTGAGAGAAACCTACCACAAACTGTTGGAAACCTAGGCAAGAATGATTATTGTAAGGGGACTGGAGAACCTCAAGGAAAAGTATAAGGATGTGGTGCTTACCATAGGTAACTTTGATGGTGTGCATAGAGGCCACCAGAAGATACTAAAGAACGTGAGCGAAAGGGCACGGACAGTTGGAGGAACAGCCATGGCC
>DASPUA010000256.1:0-5539 GCA_035623135.1 Thermodesulfovibrionales bacterium
GGGGCTTGAGAGCATAAGAAATGAGAAGGATGTGTACGTATTTCACGCAGGGACCTCATTTAAAAATGACCACGTGGTCACCTCGGGGGGAAGGGTCCTGGGGGTTACCGGCCTGGGAGCTGATATAGCGGCGGCGAGGAACAAAGCATATCGCGCGATTGAGAAGATTCACTTTGAGGGAATGCATTACCGGAAGGACATTGCGGAAAGGGCGCTGAAAAGGAGGTAACAAGGGGACTATGAAGCCGAGGGTTTTGGTAATGATGGGAAGTGATTCGGACCTGTCTGTAGTGGAAGAAACAGGAAAGATGCTAAAAGAACTGGGGATTTCTTATGAGATGACCATCGCCTCTGCCCACCGGACACCTGAACTGGTCCATACACTTGCAGCAGAGGCGGAAGGGAAGGGAATAGAGGTAATCATCGCAGCTGCTGGTGCGGCAGCACACCTTGCGGGGGTTATCGCCTCACACACAATCCTTCCCGTGATCGGGGTTCCTCTCAATTCATCACCCCTCCAGGGGCTGGATTCCCTTCTCAGTACAGTCCAGATGCCGCCTGGTGTTCCTGTAGCGACCATGGCGGTAGGAAAGGCAGGCGCAAAGAACGCTGCCATATTCGCGGCGCAGATTATAGGAAGAAAAGATAAGGGAATCGTGAAAAAGTTGGTGGCGTATAGAAAGCGGACAGCCCTTGGAATCAAGAAAAAAGCAGATTCCCTGAAGGCATTGTGAGAGTTCACCTTGACTGTTTCCCTTGTTTCCTGAGGCAATCGATCATCGCCCTGCGTCTTGGAACGAGGGATGCGGCGGTTCAGGAGAAAATACTGAAGGCTGTCCTCCAGGATGTCGAACAGAGCGATACGTCGAGGCCTCCTGCCTATGTCACCACATTCATCCACAGAAAAATACGGCAGCTGCTCCAGCAGGATCCTTTTAGCCAGATAAAGTCGGAATATAACCAAATCGCCCTCTGTCTTTATCCGTTTCTAAGAAAGATGGTGCAGGAAAGCAGTGATCCCCTTTGGACTGCATCAAGGCTCGCCGTAGCAGGGAATGTGATCGACTTCGGAATATTCACCTCTGTCGATATCGAGGGCACGGTCAAAAGGGCCCTCCACAGCCCCTTTGCAGTGGACGAGTATCACGCGTTTAAGGATGCGCTCTCGGAGACAGAAGAAGTGCTCTATCTCCTGGATAATGCCGGAGAGATTGTATTTGACAGGATTCTTATAGAAACTATGGTATCCCATGGCAAGAGAGTAGTTGCAGTGGTAAAAGGATCTCCTGTGCTTAACGACTGCACAAGGGTTGATGCCATTGAGATAGGACTGCCGGAGGTCTGCGAAATAATCGACAATGGTTCGGATGGGGTGGGAACAATCATCGAATGGACTTCCGGAGATTTTCAAAAGAGATATGCGCAGATGCAGTTCATTATCAGCAAGGGGCAGGGCAATTTCGAAACAGTGTCAGACCCTATGAAGACAATGGTGTACCTCTTTCAGTCCAAATGTGAAGTGGTTTCAAGAGAACTGGGCCTGTCCCTTGGCTCTATGATTCTGAAGAGATCCTGACCTCTGTCGAGAGATCCTTATATTTATACTATCTTCTTCCCCCCCGGTCTTCTGCTTCCAAAACCGCCGCGATCTCTCGTTCCCCTCTCCCTTCGTTCCTGCGGTTTCGCTTCACTCACGATAATGTTCCTTTCCATGAAACTTGTCCCGTTCAGGGTGGAGATCGCCTTCTGGGCCTCTGCATCAGAACTCATCTCGACGAATCCGAATCCCCGTGCCCTTCCCGTTGCAGCATCAGTGATAAGCTTTGCCGAGAGCACCTCTCCCGCCTTTGAGAAGAGATCCTTCAGGTCCTCCTCCGATGCCTGGAATGAAATGTTGCCTACATAGAGTTTGTTTCCCATCCTTCCTCCTCAAAATAAAATCCCAAGACCTTTGTCCTGGGTAAAGGCACCTCAAGAATCAATGATTTTTGGGGGACCCGGTGATGCAGCGATACTCACACCATGATACGTAACTATGCCAGTTCACAATGGTTTTGTCAAGTAAATAATTTCGGGAAAAAATTCTCCGAGCGCTCCCTTCCAATTGTTGAGTTTGGCCCGTGTCCTGCGAGCACCACTGTTTCAGGGGGAAGAGCCATCAGCCTTTCGAAGGACTGCCTCAATTTCCGGACATCTCCTCCGTGGAAGTCTGTCCTTCCCACAGAGCCGGCAAAGAGCGTATCCCCGGTGATCACTATCCCTTCACCAAAAAGGCACATGCCGCCAGGGCTATGGCCGGGAGTGTGCAGTACCGTGAACGTGAGACTTCCCATTTTTATTTCATGGCCATCCTCTGCCAGGAGGTCAGGCTCCGGAAGCGGGTCAACAGCATATCCCCAGAACGCTGCCATGTCCCTCGCACCATGGTAAATCTCCTGTTCATCCCTGTGAATTACAACGGCTGCACCTGTCTGTTCCTTAATATCAGGAACTGCGCCCACGTGATCAAAATGCGCATGGGTGCATATGATGTACGCAAGGGAAAGATTCTCCGTCTTCAGGACGTCCATGATCCTGTCGGGCTCGTCCCCAGGATCTATGACCATTGCCTTTCTTGAATGCTCGTCAGCCACAATAAAACAGTTCGCTTCCAGAGGCCCCAGGGGGATTGACCTTATAATCATGCAGTGCCCCTCCTCAGACGGTCTTTTATGCGGTCGTACAGGTAATTCATTTCATCGCCTTTAAGAAGGAAATTGATGGTCAAATAGATACCCACACATACCACAATGGTGCCGGAAAGATAGAGGGCTTTTTCCGCCACCCCACCGGACGTCATCCACATCTCACCGCGAAGGACACGCCATCCCAGCACGCCCATGACCGCCGACGCAACACAAATCTTTATAAAGGATTTCAGGATCCTTCTCGTATCGATACGCCCGAGGCGGCGCCGCAGGAAATAGAAGAGGAGGACAAAGTTAATACTCGACGCAATGGCATTCGCGAATGCGAGGCCGGAATGCTTGAGGGGATTCATGAGGAGCAGGCTCACGATAATGTTGGTCACCACTGCTGCAGCAGCCACCTTCACCGGTGTCCGGGTATCGTTCAGGGAATAAAATGTGGCAGTAACAATTCTCACTCCCACAACAGCCCATATCCCGGTGGCATAAAAGAGAAGCGCATCTGCAGTCCCCACCGTAGCCCCGTAATCGAACATGCCACGCTGAAAGAGGATATTTACCACCGGCTTCCGTAATGCAATCAGTCCTATCATGGCAGGCACAGTGATGAAAAAGAGGAGCCGGAGCGCAAATGAGAAGTCTTCCCTGAGTTTGTCCATTTCTCCTCTCACCGCATGCTCGGATAATGTGGGAAGTACCGCCATGCCCATGGCCACACCGAAAATGCCTATGGGAAACTGGATCAGCCTCATGGAGTAATAGAGATAGGTGATGCTGCCCTGAGAAAGATAGGAGGCAAGTATGGTACTGACGAAGATGTTTATCTGTGCGACCGCCATTCCCATGGTCGCGGGCATAATGAGGACCGCCATCTTTTTCAGGCCGGGATGCTTGAACTGATAATCGGGGCGGAGGTCGTATCCCTTTTGAAAGAAGAGGGGAAGTTGAAACCCCCACTGGACAAAACCGCCCAGGGTAACCCCCACTGCCACCGCGACAATTGGCTGGTGCAGAAGGGGCACGAGGGTCAGCACGACGAGAATAATGGTCACATTGAGCATGGCAGGTGCGAGGGCAGGCACGAAAAATATTTTTCGTGTGTTAAGGGCGCCCATCACCAGCGCAGCAAGGCTGATAAATGGAAGAAAGGGGAACATTATCCTGGTGAGGAGGACGGTCTGGGAAAATTTTCCGGCATTGCGCAAGAACCCCGGAGCAATAAGGGCAACAAGTTCCGGTGCAAAGATGATGCCTGCTGCACAGAATAATCCCGCGCATATCAGTATGAAGGTGAAGGTGATCCTCACAAGCCGTTTTGCCTCCTCAGCGCCATAGTTCGCCTGGTATTCAGTAAGCACCGGTATGAACGCGGATGACATTGAGCCTTCGGCAAAGAGCTCTCTCAGGAGATTGGGTATTCTGAATGCAACAAAGAAGGTATCAGAGACGCCCGTAGCGCCAAAATAACGGGCGAGTATCATGTCCTTTGCATACCCCAGAACCCTGCTGATGAAGGTGGCTGAGGATATAATTCCTGCTGATTTTGCTATCGTCCCTTTTGTGTCCATCAAGGGCAATTATATCACAAAGATGGCTATCACCCTGGGAATTGTTGGGGGGGAGCACTTCAGAGGATCGATAATTAATATTGTAAAAATCTCCGTATTTGCCTTAAAATCGATAGGTGTCCATTCTCGATAGGATAACCGAGAAAAAGAGAGAAAGGCTGGTGTACACGAAAGGCGCAGCTCCCCTGCGCGATCTGAAAGCACGGATCCCTGACGCTGAAAGGCCACACGACTTTCGTACAGCCATAAAAAGAGATAAGGGGCGTATCCGGTTTATCGCAGAGATAAAAAAGGCATCTCCGTCAGAAGGTGTTATAAGAGAGGATTTCAACCCCTTAGATATCGCGCATATATACGAGAGGAAGGCTGTAGATGCAATTTCTGTCCTGACTGAAGAGGACTTTTTCTTGGGTGACATTCGGCATGTGCCTTTGGTAAAACAGGCGGTCACAAGACCTGTACTCAGAAAAGATTTCATAATTGACGAGTACCAAATCTACGAATCAAGGGTGTACGGGGCGGATGCAATCTTGCTCATCGCGTCTTTGCTCGGGAGATCCCAGGCTGAAGAGTATCTCCGTCTCTGTGCAGAGCTGGGGCTTTCGGTTCTTTTTGAGGTCCACAACTTTGAAGAACTGGAGAAGGCAATGCGCCTGAATGCGGACATCATAGGAATAAACAATAGGGACCTGAACACCCTCTCTGTGGATCTCCATACTACATCTTCCCTGAAGAGAGAGATTCCATCTGGAAGGATTGTGGTGAGCGAGAGCGGAATAAGGACAAGGAATGATATGCAGCAATTGGATAAAAATGGTGTTGACGCGGTACTCATCGGTACGTCGCTCACGAAGTCCCGGGACATCGGAAAAAAGCTCGACGAACTGAGAGGCTTAACCGAACAATAACGCTGGCCCGCTCAGCGAGGACATAGGAATTATCATTATATTAAGGAGGATGAAATGAAGGAAACAAAGATTGTGCTCCCTGACAGAGAGATCCCGAAGCAGTGGTATAACATTATGGCAGACATGCCGAATCTCCCCAAGCCACCTCTTCACCCAGGCACCCTTAAGCCGGTGGGTCCTGACGACCTTTCTCCCATATTCCCCATGGCGCTCATTGAGCAGGAGGTTTCGACCCAGCGGTGGATTGACATTCCTGAAGAGGTCCTTGACATCTACTCCCTCTGGAGACCATCACCCCTTTACAGGGCGCACAGACTGGAGAAGGCACTCGGTACCCCTGCAAAGATTTATTATAAGTACGAGGGGGTCAGTCCTG
>DASPUA010000257.1:0-8880 GCA_035623135.1 Thermodesulfovibrionales bacterium
ACCTTCTTCGAGATGCTGGGGAACTTCTCCTTTGGAGACTACTTCAAGAAAGATGCGATCTCCTTTGCATGGGAACTTCTCACAAAACAGTTTGCCCTTCCTGAAGAAAAACTGTGGGTATCAGTATTCGAGAATGACAACGAGGCGGCACGACTCTGGACAGACCTCACCGGGGTTCCGGAAGCAAGGATTGTGCGATTAGGGGCAACAGACAACTTCTGGCAGATGGGGGATACAGGTCCGTGCGGGCCATGTTCCGAAATCATCATTGACCAGGGACCTGAAGTGGGCTGCAAGAGGAAAGAATGCGCCGTGGGATGTGACTGCGACAGGTTCCTCGAGATATGGAACCTTGTATTCATGCAGTTTAACCGTGACGAGAAAGGCACTCTCACACCCCTCCCAAAACCAAGCATTGACACAGGAATGGGTCTTGAAAGGGTTTCTGCAATACTTCAGGGTAAATTGAATAATTTTGACACTGACATCTTCTCCACAATCATATCCGCCATCACCCGATCCACCGGCACCACATACGGGAGAACTCCTGAGAGTGATACCTCCATACGCGTCATTGCAGACCATATGAGGGCCATCGCCTTCCTCCTCGCTGAAGGCTTAATGCCTTCAAACGAGGGGAGAGGGTATGTCCTCAGGAGGATCCTGAGGAGGGCATCCCGCCACGCCCGTCTCCTCGGCGTTGATAAACCCCTTCTCCACACGCTCCTCGCTTCTGTGTCTGAAGCCATGGGCGACATCTACCCTGAGCTCCTGGAGGAAGAAGAGCGGTCCTCCAAACTCCTCATGCTGGAGGAGGAACGTTTTACACGGACCCTTGAACAGGGCATGAGGATAATGGATGACCTGATTTCCGGAGCGAAAAAATCTCACGAGAAGATGATACATGGAAAAGAGCTCTTCAGGCTTTATGACACATATGGGTTTCCCCTTGACCTCACCAGGGATATTGCGACAGATAACGGCCTGCTCATTGATGAAGAGGGGTTTCATGAGGAAATGCAAGTCCAGAGGGAAAGGGCTCGGGCCTCATGGGTGGGAGAGGAAGAGGCGGTCGCATCCATCTACAGGGAACTTCTCTCCGAAATCGGAAAGAGCGAATTCACAGGGTACGTAACTCTGGAGTCGGAATCGGTTATAAAAGGCATCCTTCAGAACGGGAAAATAATAAAGGAAGCAGGGGAAGGCTCGGAGGTAGAGATCTTCCTGGACAGAACCCCCTTCTATGGCGAATCCGGTGGCCAGGTTGGCGATACTGGGGAGATCATAGGTGAACACTTCATGGCAACAGTCACTGATACGAAGAACCCTCTGGAGGGATTACTTTCCCATGCCATAAAAATAAGGAAGGGGACCCTCCGCGTGTGGGACAGAGTGCGGTGCAGGGTGGATGCGGAAAAAAGAAGTGCAACCATGAGGAACCATACGGCCACTCATCTTCTGCAGGCATCACTGAGGTCAGTGCTAGGTGATCATGTGAAACAGGCTGGCTCCTTTGTTTCGCCTGAGAGGTTCCGCTTTGACTTCACTCACTTTTCTGGCCTTGAAGAATCTGAAATCGCTTCACTCGAAACCATGGTAAATGAAATCATCCTGGAAAACATTCAGGTAGTCACGTCCGTAATGGATATCAAGACTGCGATTGATTCCGGTGCCACGGCGCTCTTTGGAGAACGGTATGGAGATTCGGTCCGCGTGGTCTCCGTACGCGGTGTGAGCTCTGAACTCTGCGGCGGAACACACTGTAGGGCAACGGGAGATATCGGCCTCTTCGTCATTGCCTCAGAAGGAAGTGTTTCCTCTGGAATCAGGAGGATAGAGGGATTTACGGGTAGTGCGGCCTTTCATTATCTTAAAGAAAAGGCACTCGAATTAAAGAAGATCGATGCATTGTTAAAAACAGACCATGCATACACGAAAATAGAAAGACTTCTCTCTGAAATAAAGGCGCTCGAAAGAGACCGAGAGGAGGTAAAAGCCAAGGCAGCAGTGAAGGACGCCTCTGCCATCATTGAGGGGGCACGCAGGATAAATGGGATAATGGTGATTTCCCATAGGGTTGATGACCTGGAGCAGAAGGACCTCAGGACCCTCGCGGATACCCTTCGGGACAAAATCGGATCGGGTGTCATCTTCATTACCTCGGTAAAAGACGGTCAGGCGTCAATGCTCGCAGTGGTCACCAAGGACCTGATCAACAGATTCAACGCAGGTGAGATACTTAAGGAAGTTGCGGCAATGACAGGAGGTCGCGGGGGTGGAAAGGCAGAGATGGCCCAGGGAGGCACAAACAGACTCGATGCCCTTGAGAGTGCAATGGAATCAGTGTATGGAATCATCCGGGAACGCTCCTCTGCAGCCATCGGATGATCGTCCTTCACTCCTTTCATCACAGAAGAAGTTGAGATTGACATTGAATGGTTTCACAAGGAGGTGTCCCATGACGTTCTTCGACGTAGTGAGAAATGCGTTGCTCGCAGGTCTTGGTGTTCAGGAAAAAGTGAATGAATTCGTAAACGAATTGGTAAAAAAAGGCGAACTGAGCGAATCCCAGGGCGCAAAGCTGGTGAGAGAATGGACAGAGAAGGCTGATAAGAGCACCGAGCAGGTCAGCAAGAGCCTGTCAGATGTGATTTCCAAGACCATGGAAAAGATGACCCTTCCATCAAGGGACGACATCGAAAAACTGAACAGGAAGATCCAGGCCCTCTCTGTGCGCGTCAAGAAACTTGAGGGTATAAAGGGGGCGGACACCGAAGAGGAATAGCCCCTGTGGATATCTTTAGACTCACCCGCACCTACCGGTCTGCAAAAAGGCTCCAGCAGATCGTCAATGTCTTCCTCAAACACGGCTTTGGCCGTATCATAGATCAGATCCAGCTGGGAAGATATATCCCATTCAGAAAACGCCTCAGAGCCTTTGGTCAGTGGCCTGTATTAAAAGGTCCCTCTGTACCTGAGAGATTGAGGATCGCCTTTGGCGAGCTTGGACCAAGTTTTATTAAACTTGCCCAGATACTCTCTTCAAGACCTGATCTCATTACCGCGCAATTTGCGAACGAATTCAAGAAACTCCAGGATGAGGTGCCTCCCTTTCCTCTCGCGGAGGCAAAACGGATAATCTCTGAAGAACTGAAACTCCCCATTGAAGATATATTCCGAGAATTCAAGGATGAACCGATCGCCGCCGCATCCATCGCTCAGGTCCATCTGGCAAAGCTTGCGGACGGCTCTGAGGTGATTGTGAAGGTGCAGCGTCCCGGTATACGGGACCAGATCGAAACCGACATCACCATCCTTACCACCCTGGCCCGCCTTTTGGACCGTAACGTGCCTGAAAGCAGGTTCTTTAATCCTGTGGGAATAGTTAATGAATTCTCCAAAACCGTGAGGAGGGAACTGGATTTTATCGGAGAGGGAAAGAACTGCTCACGATTCAAAAAAAATTTCGAGGAGAACCCTGACATTTATATCCCCAGAATTTACGGAGAGCTTGTCACAGAGAAGGTCCTGGTCATGGAGCGGATTGAAGGGGTACGAATCGATGACATCCCGGGTATCACCGCACTGGGATTGGACCGCAAGAGACTCGTTAAGGTGAGCGTGGATGCCTATTTCAAGATGATCCTCGAAGACGGCTTCTTCCATGCAGACCCTCACCCCGGAAACCTACTCGCAATGCCAAGCGGCATGCTCGCCTTTGTGGATTTCGGCATTGTGGGACGCGTAACCCCTGAGATGAAGGCGACCATGGCTAACACATTCCTCGCACTCATCCACAGAGACTTCGACAAACTCATCGACCAGTATATTGAACTGGGATATGTTCCCGAGGACATTGACCTTGAAAGGTTCAGGAGGGAATTCAAGACAGACCTCCTCTACTACATCGAGCCATTGTATGGCCTCACCCTCCAGGAAATCAACTTTGCCCAGTATCTGGACGTGGTAACGCATCTCGCCTTAAAGCACAGGATGCAGATCCCCTCTGATCTCCTGCTCATTAACAAGGCAATGCTGATAATGGAGAATATCGGCAGGGATCTGGACCCTCAGTTTGATTTTATCGCTGTTGCCGAGCCCTATGCCATACGGCTTGCGAAGGAGAGGTACAGCCCGTCGAGGATATACGAGCACGGGGCCAAGGGTCTAGAGGAACTGGGTGACTTTCTCGTCCTTTTCCCCAAGCAGGTAAAACGCATCATCAGAAAGATCCTGAGAGACGACGTCCATATGAAGCTGACCCACATAGGATTGGACCGGCTCATTACTGACATGGACCGCTCGAGTAACAGGATTACCCTTGGTATGCTTATCAGCGCAATACTTCTGGGTTCCGCCATAATGCAGTCAACAGGAGTGGGAGTACGAATCTTCGGCATGTCGGTATTGGGGTTGCTCAGTTTTGCGCTCGCCTTTCTCCTTGGGATATGGCTCATCATATCCATCATAAAATCAGGAAGGCTTTAGAACCCCAAACTATACCCACAACTTTCTCTTTTTGATGGGTCCTGAAACATGAACTCCTCAAGAAAAAATATTCTTATCACGGGGCTTCCCGGAGTTGGCAAGACAACCTTCATTAAGAAGCTCTCGGAAGAGTTAAGGAATTTACGGCCTGTCGGTTTTTACACTGCAGAGATAAGGGAAAAGAGTATAAGAAAAGGCTTTGAGCTGATATGTTTTGATGGAAGAAGGGGAATCCTTTCCCACATCGACATAAAGGGTCCTCACAGAGTTGGCAAATACAGCGTTGATATAAAGGGATTTGAAGATGTCCTTGACTCAATCCAGTTTCTGAATCCTGCAACGAACCTTATCATTATCGATGAAATCGGGAAAATGGAGTGTTTGTCACTCAAGTTCAGAGAGTTAATAATAAAGATACTGGATTCTGAGAAGTTCGTAATTGCTACCATCGCCCTTAAAGGCAGCGGGGTGATTGAAGAGATAAAGAAAAGAGATGATGTCAGGCTCTTGGAGATAACAAAGAGTAATAGGGAGTCTCTAGTTCCAGAAGTCCTGAAACTCCTGAACTAAGGCTTCCCATTTGTCAGTTACATCTGCAAATGCAAGTGTTGAAGGAACGTCGTGAATATTGATTTCACCGACCTATCGACACTTTCAAGAAATGGCAACTAGTGAGGATTTACTAAAATACTATGCAGAAAAGCCGTTGCCCTCTATGACACCGTGCGGCTGTTTCTGATCGGAATTATCTCGTCGCTTTAAATCGCGATAGGACTCAATCGTATCTTGTAGAGCACCAAGGATTTCCTGACTATTTAGGGCTCAACACAACCTTATCTTTTATCCCATCTGTCATGAGGATATTCCCTTCTTCATCCATTATCACCGCATCAATGCCGAGTCCCTTCACAACTTCCATCCCTCTTTGAGGTCCAAGCACAAATATGCCTGTAGGGAAACCATCGGGGGCATCCTTTGCTATTATGCTTACGCTTTTGTACCCATATGCAGGATACCCTGTTGCAGGGTCAAGGATATGGTGATACGTCTTGCCATCTTTCACAAAAAACTTCTCGTAGCCACCCGATGTTGATATTGCTTTGCCGTCAAGCTCGACAATGGCGAAGACGTCATCTTCCTTACCTTTTTGGTCTGGGTTTTTGATTCCGACTCTCCATACTTCTCCATTAGGCTTTTTGCCAAAGGGTTTGACCTCACCACCAACAACCACAATACCTTCGCTTATTCTATTTTTCTTCAGCACTTCAACTGCCCTATCGGTAGCATAGCCTTTTGCAATTCCTCCCAGGTCTATTGCCATGCCTTTCTTTTTTAGAAAAACTGTGGACTCCTTTTCATCAATAACAACATCTTTATAATTCACCAGATGTAACTTTGCATTGATATCTCTTTCATCAGGGAGAATTTGTTTCTCAAAATCCCATAGTTTGACTATAGCTCCGATGGTAATATCAAAAGCTCCATCAGTAGCCTTTGAAATATATAATGCCTTCTTTATTACCTGAACGGTATCCTGAGAGACCTTTACCGGTTTGATGCCAGCCATTTGATTGATCTTTGATACTTCACTGTCTTCCGAATAGAAATTCAGCAGCTTTCCAAGCCTGTCTAGTTCGTTAAAGGTCTTGTCAATGGCAACGGCAGCGTTCCGTTTAGAGTCAGCGTATACGGTGATAGTGACAACTGTATAAAGTGAAACACGGGTTTCCTTGTAGATTTTCTTACCGCCAAGGCTACAGGAGGTTATCAAAGATAAAAGCAACACGGCTGTGATGTAGTTAATCATTCTAGTAATCATTATCATTGCATAAAGATAACTGCTTAGGGTCTGTGAGGTCAATCCAGTTTGGTCCTTTTCTATTATCTATCTCTGTACAAGTAACCACGTGAAAGTCTCAGTGCAATGCCTCTGAGTATACGACAGTTTTTATTTGAACTCCTCACCTATGGCAAAAGATACACGGGTTCGGTTACAGGAAGGAATCGCAATTCTGTCTGCCGAGCATGTCATAGCATATTTCTTTTGGTAATCAACGCTCCTGGGAAAGAATGTAAAGCACTATTCAGACCCGAATTGAGCCCGTCTAATCCCAATCAAGAAGCCTTTGTTCACCTTCGAGTTTGCGTATGTCTGTCACGTCCTGGCTCACCTCCAGCGTGCCCCGGTATTTTCCCCCTGAATCGCGCACCGCGAAATAGCGGATGTGGATTAATTTCCCCTTCATCTGGATCCAGAAATCAGCCACATCCTTCTTCCCTGCCCTAAATTCATCCAAAATCTTCTGCACCACATGGAAGCTCTTGGGAGGGTGGCACTTCTGAACCTTTCTCCCGATGACCCCAGGACTTCTCGGGAAAATCCTCTCCTTTGTGGCGGAATAATAGACAAGCTCATCGTTTTCATCCACAAACGAGAGGTCAACGGGCAGATGGGTGAGAAGGAGATCCACCTGTTCCCTGGTCAGACGGCCTGTGCTAAGATTTACCTCAACTGCTGCCTTTGCCTCAACAGGGGCTTCAGCTCCAGGCAGCCATCCTTTCTCAGGTTCGATCCATGCATACCCTATCTCCTCTTCACCCTGCCGCACCTTTATCCAATCAGTCTCGGCCAGCATCTCCATTGCCATGGGAAAGAGGATATGTTCCTCCTTATAGACCATATCATTGATGCTCTGGAGCAGATATTTCAGTGTGCCGTACACAAGGGGGACCTGGAGCTCCGAGATCTGCGCCCTTGCATACTTCAATGTCTGGCGTATATCGTCATGGATTGCCCACATCACCTCAGAAGGACCGCTGATGCCATGTTTTTCAAGGACAGGAAAAAGCTGGTTCTCCTTGCGCAAATAGTGAAGGTTGATGTCAGAAAGCTTTTTTATCAAGGCTCCCAGATCTTTTCTGTGCTGACGGAAAACCTCTTTGTCCGGCGTATCGCAGAGCTTTTCCAAAATGCCTTTAATCTCATCGGCAATTTGTTCCGCAGTCCTGTTCTCTTTCATGAAAGTATGGAGTGGATGTCCCGGGGGTGCGGAAGGCGCCTCCTGCGCTCCCAGGGCCTCCTTGAAAACCTCCACATGGACATCACAGAGACGTTTTATTTCGGCCTCGGGCATTCCCTCTTCCATGAGCTTCTGCTCCATCTTCGCGATCTCGGTGGCATCAACGTCTTTGATAAGCTCATAAAATCTTTGCTTCAGGATGGCCATATCCACACCCTTGTGGAGGTCCCTGATGATGTCTTTCAGGACCTCCTGCCGCATCTCTGCGTCCTGTATCGGCCCGGACTTTGCACTCTCTTCCACAATCGGGACCTCCTGCCCGGTCTTTTCTTTTATTGCAGCGGCTATTTCTCTTAGCAAGATCGGGAGTTCAATGCCTCCCATGTGCGCAACGTGTGACAGGGGAGCGACTTTTCCCACAGTCTTTCTCATGACCGTACTCTGGAGCATCTTGAATTTGGGAGAGCGAGTGATGAAAAACTCCGTCAGAAAAGGATAGTCTTTCAGCAGGTCGTCTATCTTGGTCTTTCCACTCAGTTCCATTATTCCCCCTTATCTCTTCTCTTAGTCTTTTAATGATCCATTTACACTCTGAAATTATATCAGATTAATTCCTTCAATCCATTTCCACCAGATCCTTATGCATGCTTCTGACATCCGGACAATCAGTGCGGTATGCCCAGCAGGATCGACCCCTGCATAAAAAAAAGTCCCTGCCACTGCTGCAGTCATAAGGCAGGCAAGGGTCGCGGCAATAAGGGCCCTGAACCGATGGCAGAGATGTCTTTGGTCCGTTTCTGGACACGCGCTGCGGTGCCCCCTACGAATACTGCGAGAGAGGCGAAGTGGGCAAACCCGTTAAGGGCATAGGCAGCAAGCACTGCTGAACGGGGATTCTCCAGCCCTCCTGCAGAAAGGAGCGCTGCAAGGTCCTGGTACGACTTCACCTCAGTAAGGACTGCCCTTTCGCCAATAAGCTTTGCAATCTCAAAGGCATCGGATGAAGGGACTCCTATCGTAAGAGTAAGTGGGTAAAAGAGATAGCCCAGAAGACCCTTTAATGACCAGTCAAGCTGGATGCCGACGCAGCTATTAAGCCTTCCTCCCACACCTCCAATGAGGGAACCCATAAGGGCCACAATGCCGAGAAATGCAAGGAGAAGGGCTATAATCCCCACTACCATTTTCACCCCTTCATTCGCACCATTGATAATCGCCTCCATTGCGGATAAAGTGATCCATAAATGTTCACCGCTAGCCCTTCTTCGGCCTACTTCTTTCTCTCAAATAATGACCCTGCGATACTCACGAACACCACCGAGGTGGCAACCAGGACCCCGAGATCCATAAAAAGGGGGAAATCAAATATCCC
>DASPUA010000258.1:0-2505 GCA_035623135.1 Thermodesulfovibrionales bacterium
GCCCCTGCGCCGTAGCCCATCTGCTGCAGTTTTCCGTACACCTCATCCACATCCCTCTTTGTGTGGCAGAATACGAGGGTTAATGAGGGGTCCTCCACATCAAGCAATCTTGTCAGGGCCTTTATCTTGTCCTCTTCCCTCACCTCGTAAAATACCTGCTTGATTTTTGATACCACCAGTTTTTTGGGATCCACATAGGCTTTTTCAGGTTCGTGCATGTATTTTCTCGAGATCCGTACAATCTCTTCAGGCATGGTCGCTGAAAAAAGCATCATTTGCTTCTTTTTCGGGATCTCTTGAAGTATCCTCTCCATGTCATCGATGAAGCCCATATTCAGCATCTCGTCAGCCTCATCCAGCACCATAATCGTGATATCTTTCAGGATAAGGGTCTTTCTCTGAATGTGGTCAATCACTCTCCCGGGTGTGCCCACCACCACATCCACACCTTTCTGGAGGCTCCTTATTTGGCGTTCAATGGACTGGCCGCCGTAAATGGGAACGGAAATAATACCCTTGTTCTTGCCGATTCTGTTCAATTCCTGTGCCACTTGCACTGCCAGCTCCCTAGTCGGCGCAAGCACAATGGCATAAGGGTTTTTCCTCCTGGCCCTCACGCCCTTTTCTATGATTGGGATACCAAAGGCAGCAGTTTTTCCTGTACCGGTCTGGGCCAACCCAATCACATCATGGCCCTTGAGTGCATGGCCAATAGCAATCTTCTGTATGGGGGTGGGCTCTTCAAAGCCCATGTCAAAAACCGCGCTCAGCACCTCGTCAGACAGTCCGAATTCATAAAATCTGTTGTAACTCATTCATCTCCTCTTTCATATTCCTGTTGATGGAAAATTGGTAAAATGGGGGGCTCTTAGGATGTGATATAGACTGAAGCCCGGAAAAAAGATCCTTCCGGATTAGCTGGCAGGCCTGTTTTGCCTTGCCTGCCTCGAGGTTTTCACTCTCCGTTTCTGCGCTTCTCTCTGTTTTGTCTTCATCTTGACCGAAGGCTTCTCGTAGAAACGCCTCTTTTTGAGTTCCTTCAATAGACCGTCCTTCTGGAGCTGTCGTTTGAGGAGTTTCAATGCCTTTTCAAGGTCATTACCGCTTACTCGTATCTCCAATTACCCTAATCTCCTTCCTCTCTCTTTAAAAAAAAAGACCGCAGTGTCAAAAGTTCTTGCGGCCTTTTATTTGACAAAAACTTCCAATACTTAATAATGTTACACAAATTGAATGGAAATGTCAATTTAATTATGAATGAGTGCTTTAATTATGAGTGCTCAAAGGACGGTTCGGTCTCTGCGGACAAGCTTGAGTCTTTCAAACCATAATACATTGATAATACCCGCCAAAAGGCCGAAGATCACGTCAAAGGGGTGGCGCATCTGAAAGTGAAAAAGTCTTTGTATAAAAGAATATCATGTATTTGACTCTTCAGGCCATTCCTGCTAAAGTTATACTATAAATAGATACCACAGCGAGTTTTTTTGAAAGGAGAATAACCATGTGCGAAGACAATAAGACCATTGCCGGGGCATTCCTGGTGGGTGGGCTGATCGGAGCGGCCATTGCCCTGCTCTATGCTCCCAAAGCAGGCCGCGAGACGAGGAGGGATATCTCCAAGGCAGCAACAAAAATAAAGCGTGATACGGTTGATCTGGTTGAGGACACCATCCAGAGCATTGATGAGTTCGCGGGCGACGTAAAGGACAAGGCCACAGACATCATCGAAAGAGGTATGGAGCTTTCTGATACCGCCAAAAAGGAAGTGGTGAAATCCTTTGAATACGGACAGAAGATCATAGATAAACAGAGAAAAAGGATTATTGAGGCGCTTGGACTTTAGGACTCTACCAGACTGATGAATGATAACGGAGAACGCCCTCAATCTCCTCGAGTTTCACAAACTCCTCAGGATCATCTCGAAGTATTCCCATAGCGAAGCCTCAAGAAAGGCTGTGGGAGAAATCACTCCTCTCGCAAACAGGGAGGAGATTGAGAAGAGACTGGGGCAGGTCCATCAGATTCGAAGGATGTCCCAGGAGAATGATCCCCTCAGGCTCTCCGCGTTTTCCGATATTGGACCCCTTTTTGACAATCTCAGACCCGAGGGGGCTGTGCTGGACGCCAAGGAACTTTCCCTCTTCACCCCATTTCTCACCGTCCTGTCTGATACGTCTTCCCAACTGGGTGAAAGAATTGACCTCACTTTATTAAAAGAAATCTCTAACCAGCTCACCGGATTCCCCCATATTCTCACACTGCTCAAAAGATCCATTGACAGCGACGGAAATATTCTTGATACCGCTTCATTCCTGCTTGCTGAGCTGAGGGGCAAGGTGAGGCAGCTCGAAGGCAGGGTGAGAAGGAGACTGGAGGAAATGATGAGGGATGAGAGGGTCTCTCTCTTTCTCCAGGATAACTTCATCACCGAGAGGTCAGGGAGATGGGTGATTCCGGTGCGGATGGATTCCAAGGGGCAGGTGCCGGGGGTAGTCCATGACA
>DASPUA010000259.1:0-5056 GCA_035623135.1 Thermodesulfovibrionales bacterium
ATTAATGAATTTTCCGCAAGGTTCCCCTCTGCACTCTCGGCTTTTTCCCTCTGCCTCGCATTATTTCTTTTTGTAGGGCATTTCCGTGGCCCATACGAAGCCTCTTTGGTAGCCATTACATTTGCATTATCGCTCTATTTCGTTGTCTATTCCCATGCTGCGGTGACCGATATGGCATTAACGCTCTTCATCGCTCTTTCACTCATGTCCTTCTATCTCTCTGTTGCTGGGGAAAGGACCTCTAAGACAACATGGTATGTCTACGGATTTTACCTCTTCTCTGCGTTTGCCTTTCTCACAAAGGGATTAATAGGTATACTCTTTCCTTTCGGCATCGCCGCATGTTTTCTCCTTCTCACCAGGGGAGTAGGAGGTCTCAGGAAACTGCTCTTTGTGAGAGGAATCCTTCTCTTTCTCGCAGTCTCTCTCCCGTGGTATGTGGCACAACTGGCAATCAACGGACAAGAATTCATCCAGCAGTTCTTTATAAAACACCATTTCAAGAGATATACAGGGGTGATATCAGGCCACAGGGGGCCTGTGTATTACTACATTGCCGCGTTGATACTGGGATTATTGCCGTGGATAGTTTTTTTACCAAGAGGAATCAGAAACACGCTCATGTGCGAGCAGGGAGAGAATGCGCCACTCCCAGGCAGCCGTGATACCCTCGGACTCTTTGCACTCATATGGCTAATCTTTATCTTTGTGTTTTTTTCATTGTCAACCACCAAGCTTCCCAATTACATCCTTCCCGCCATTCCCGCTGCTTTCATCCTTGTTGCATCAGGCATGGCAGACATCGGCACATGGAGGAGACATACCCATATCGCTGGGGCCTTGATAGTTGCTCTTATGGGTTTTGCGTTCCTGATCGCTCCCACATATCTCTTGCGATTTGGTATTCATACTTCCAATTGGACCATCCAAGCCGCGCTCATTTTGTTCGGACTGGCAGCCCTATTCCTCTATGGCGCCTTTTCAGAAAAAAAGGTATACAGCATAATCGCAGTCTTTATGTTTGCCTACGTCTCTCTGCTTATGGTGGAAGCTTTGCCCCTCGTACACCAGCATCTCCAGGGCCCACTTTATAAATACAGTCTCTATGCAAAGGAGCGCCTGGCTGGCGATGAACGAATTCTCACTTATGGTATAAATAACCCGAGCATTGTATTTTATTCAGGCCACAGGGTAGTGAGAGTGGGAAATAGAGACGAACTCCTGCCTCTCATGGGTGAACAAAAGCGTCTTTTTGTTATCACAAAGGCAAAAGAGGTTGAAGGGCTGAAGAATTTAGGGTTTAACCTCTTTGAACAGGACGGAAGGTATGCAATTCTTGAAAAACAATAAGTTGATACTCTCCATGGTATTGGTATTGCCCGTGTTCTTATTTTCTCTGGACAAGACTGCGATTGTATGGGTGCGGGATCTCCATACGCAGGGTGGGTACCTTTCTGGACTGCTTAACTCTATTGATCATCTTATTAACATAATTGCACATGGGTCAACGCTCATTGGAGCGGCCTTTTTGCTTTATGTAATCGGACGCAAGTACAATCAACAGCTCTACCATATAGGGAAATCTCTGTCCATAGGGCTTGTCTCTGCGGGGATTGCAGTACAGGTTCTGAAGCATCTTATAGGAAGGGCACGGCCCCGCCTCACCGATACTCCACTTTTTATTGGCCCTTCCCTCAAGAACGGATATGATTCCTTTCCCTCGGGTCATGCAACATTGGCCTTCTGCCTCTCCCTCATCCTCTCATATCATCTTCCAAGGTACAGGTCCTTGTTTTATGTGTTCGCCATCATTGTTGGTCTGGTGAGAGTCGAGGGGCTCTCTCATTTTCCCTCCGATGTTCTCGGAGGCGCGATACTGGGCACCATAGTGGGAAGTGTATTGTTGAAGAAGATGTATTTCCTTCAAGAAGACCGCCATGCAGAAGAACAGTGAACAAAAGGTGAGTTCAAAAGTTCGCAACCGCCGTGTCCACATGGCAAACGAACGGACCTTCCTTGCATGGATAAGGACAAGCATCGGGATAATGGCATTTGGCTTTGTGGTGGAAAAATTCTCGCTCTTCCTGAAGCAAGTACAGTACTTCCTTGGAAAGGAAATTACTGCACCATCCCATGGCTATTCTTCTGTTTTTGGAATTGTCCTTGTGGGGCTTGGTGCCCTTATGGGTGTGCTCTCATTTATCCGATACAAGAAGGTCGCACACCAGATCGACGAAGATTCGTATCAGCGTTCCCTGATCCTGGATGTACTCCTCACCCTCTCAGTGCTCGCCATAGGAATCTTTCTTGTCATCTATCTTATGCACAGTATCTGATTTCTGGTGCCTAGCCGATTTGGACTGCGAGCATAGAGACTGAGCCACCGTCAACCCCTTCAACGGGAAAGCTGACCTTCTCGTCCTTTTTGCGAGCACCGATAATATAGAGCAGCGGCAAATAATGATCAGAAGTCGGAATCGAAATCATTGCGTCCTGCCCCATCCTCTCGTAAGCGATGAGACGAGAATCGTCGCCTTTGAGCAACAATTCCCTTGCGTGCTTCTCAAAACGCACAGCCCAGTCAAAGGGATTCACACCATGTCTGCCCCATGCGTAGGCGTGTAAATTATGAACGATGTTGCCGCTGCCCATGACCAAAATACCTTCCTCCCGCAGGGCCGCGAGCCGCTTCCCGATTTCATAGTGGAAGTGCGGCGGCTGAGTTTCATCAATGCTGAGCTGCACCACAGGGATATCCGCATCCGGGAATACATGGCACAACACTGCCCAGGTTCCGTGATCAAGCCCCCACGTTTCATCAAGCTCAACATGAACAGGAGAAAGGATATCCTTCACATGCCGGGCAAGTTCCGGGCTGCCAGGCGCCGGATACTTGACTGTATAAAGTTCCTGAGGGAATCCGCCAAAATCGTGGATCGTTCGCTGAGCAAGATTGGTCGTCACGGCAGTGGTCGGCACATACCAGTGGGCCGACACTGAGAGCACGGCCCTGGGACGAGGAATCGATCTGCCGATGGAAGCCCAGCCTTTAGTGTAGGAATTCATTGATAAGGCATTCATCGGATTGCCGTGTCCGAAAAAAATAGCAGGCATCAGTTCAGCCATTCAAAACCTCTCCATCTGCCATAGTCATTGTGTTCTGTTCCCTGTATTGGCTGCAACCCAGGCTGCAAATGCATTCATAAATTTCACTGCAAACTCCCGAGTTGAATCATTGGAGAGATTTCCGCTCTCATCAAAGAGATCAGCGGCGTGACCGATATAAGCTTCAGGCTGCTGCATGGCAGGAACATTCAGGAACACCAGCGACTGTCTTAAATGGTGGTTTGCACCAAATCCACCAATAGCACCAGGTGAGACGCTCATCACAGCGCCAGGTTTTCCGTCCCACACACTTTTCCCATAAGGACGGGAACCCACATCGATAGCATTCTTGAGCACTCCGGGAATGGAGCGATTGTACTCAGGGGTGACAAACAATACCCCGTCAAACTTCTTTATGCGTTCACGGAATTCGGTCCACACAGCCGGCGGGCTGTCGTCAAGGTCCTGATTGTAAAGCGGAAGTCCTCCGATCTCGACAATTTCGAGATTGAGAGAATCAGGCGAAAGCTTTATCAGTGCCTTTGCCATTTTACGGTTCAATGATTCTTTACGAAGGCTTCCCACAAAGACAGCGATATTTCTCTTGCTCATAGTATCTCCTTTTCAAAATAGCGGGAGTTTAGAATTCCAATAGGCACATTACTTTTCTCTGTTGAAAAGAGGAAAGAGCTTGTCATAGGTGTCCAGGACATGCTCAGGGATCACCCTCACCTCCCCGAGAACCGCCATGAAGTGTGTATCACCAACCCAACGCGGAATTATATGGAAATGGAGATGCTCCTCGATCCCTGCGCCCGCAACCTTCCCAATATTCAACCCGATATTGAATCCCTCGGGACGGAATGCCTCCTTCAGACAGTTTACCGACTGTTGCACCATCTTCATGAGATCAATGAGTTCATCACCAGATAGCGCTGTGATGGAATAGACATGACGATACGGGACAACCATCAGGTGGCCGTTGTTGTAAGGGAAGAGGTTCATGATAATAAACCCAAGGGTACTCCTGGAAAGGATGAGGTTATCCCGATCCTTATTCTCTTTCGGCTCTTCGCAAAATATGCATCCAGGGCCTTTTTTCGAAAGGATGTACTGCATTCTCCAGGGCGCCCAGATCGGCTGGATCATACGGTTAAGGGGAAGATGCCTCTTCCCTCAGTCACCCTTTCTCCTTGAGTAATTCCAGCACTCTTTGCATGTCCTCCCACACCAACCATTTATCCTTTGGATTTCTGAGGAGGTATGCGGGATGGAATGTGGGCATGAGCGGTATCCCTTTGTATTCGTAAAACTTCCCTCTCAATTTGGATATGGGTATTTTTGTGGCAATGAGCGTCTGTGCAGAGATGCGGCCCAAGGATACAATGACCATGGGAGAAATGATCTCTATCTGCCTGTCGATGAACGGAGCACATGTCTTCATCTCGTCTTCCTCAGGATCACGGTTTAAGGGAGGCCTGCACTTCACGATATTTCCTATGTAGACGTCTTCCCGCGCAAGACCCATCTTCTCTATCATTCGCGTAAGGAGCTTGCCCGCATCTCCCACAAAGGGTCTTGCCTGGATATCTTCCTCTTTTCCGGGGGCCTCGCCGATGAACATCAATGCCGCCTCAGGATTGCCTTCGCCGAACACAACGTGTTTCCTCCCCTTGGACAGTTTGCACCGTTGACACTCGCCGATCTCTTCTCTCAGCTTGTCAAGCGCAGCCTCCTTATTATGTGGTGACTTAAGTTCAGAGCTCGGGCTCCTGAGTTCTGAAACTTTGCTTTTTCCGCCGGACTGCGGCTTGTTACGTACCGGTATTTGAATGGGCAGCCTTTCAAACCCGAGGGATTGACAGAAATTAAGTATTGTTTTTATGTCCTCTCTTATATCCATTCGATCTTCGACCACACTGCTATTAAGTCTTTCTGCCCCTCTCACCCC
>DASPUA010000260.1:0-2481 GCA_035623135.1 Thermodesulfovibrionales bacterium
CTGACAGAAATAACGATGAAGATGCAGCACTCTGCGCCAAGCGGATCAACGAGGCTTACAGCATCCTGAAGAATCCTGACAAGAAGATGGCCTATGATAGGAAAATAGGGAAGACTCTTGAGTCAGGTTTCACACACCGGAGAAGCAAAGCAATCCATGCAGATAAATTAGGCCAGCACCCTTTCATTTCGCCCGAAATGAGAAGGAGGCTTCCAAAGCTCATACTGGCTTCATGTACCGCGGTCTCATGTATCGTACTGTTGATCATGTTCTTAAGAAACAAACTGGAAATATACACATATCAGGCCTCTGCTCTCCCGGAACACTACAGGCAAGATACCGGCCAGGCTTATGGAACACCGGGTATTGGAAAGGGAGAGCCTAAAGAGACCACCATAGCGGGTTTTCAGCCTGCCGAATCCCAGACACAAGACACCATGACGAAAACAGGCGCTCTTCCTGAAAAGTCTCAAAAGGATAGAGAGACCGAGGGATTAAGCGTAAAAGCATTTAACCCGCCCGGGACCCGCACACGATCTGCCGGTGTTACCACACTGAGGATCTCACCCTCTCGGGCTGCTCAGGAAAAATCCATGGCCGATGCAAAATCAGGCATAATGGAAAAGCCATCCCGTGAAAAGACAGACGATCCATCACTGAACAATATGGTCCGGACCGCGTCACCTGACCAGAATATACAGAATATAAAGAAAGATATTTCACCTGCCTCCTTACAGAAAAAGCCTTCTCCAGAACAGGTGGATGTGTCAGGCGAAATAACAAACCCGTCACCCCCTGTTTCGGTTCCCAAAGACAATCACCCGAATTTAGAGACAGAGGTATTTCTCTTCATGTCCCAGTACATCACTGCCTATGAGGAAGGAGACATCACAAGGTTTATGGACCTTTTTTCGAAATCCGCGGTCGAAAACAACAGACTGCAATACGCTGATATAATGCGCTTCTACCAGAAGAATTTTGAAGGTGGCCGATACACCTACACTTTGAAAAACCTGAGGTTGCAGAAAGGAGAGGATCGCGTTATTGTATCAGGACATTACAGCATAAGGAAGATGACGGATAACGACACAGGATTGAAAAAAGACGGGATGATACAATGGACTCTCGCTAAAGAAAATGGGAACTTTAAAATTGTGAAGATCGATTATGATACAAAATAGTCTTATCTCTATCGTGGTAGTATCTGCACTGCTGTTCGGGTCAGTGTATCCGTGGGCAATCGCAATTGTTGCCGTACTTACCATGATCCCCTTTATTTATTTTCTGTGGAGGGGAAATGGCCATGCCATTGAATTCAGAGATGGCAAGGTGATCATCCTTGCTTCTTTATTGCTCTTTTCATACCCCCTTTTTCAACTCCTTCCCCTCCCCCTCTCTCTCTTGACCGTAATTCACCCTAAACTTAAGGAAGTAGTCACGCTTTCTCCAAATTCACCGTTGATGTTCCATAGTATCTCTCTCTACCCCTTTGCTACGGAGAAAGAGGCGTCTCGGCTCTTCCTATGCCTCGCAGTATTTTCCATGGCCGCCTTCGGAATCAGGGACGAAGATGGGACATACAAGGTCATGAGGTCCCTCGTGGTCTTCGGGTTTATCCTTGGGGTATTCGCTCTCATCCAGCATGCAACCTCGAATGGCAAGATATACTGGTTTTGGTCCCCTATCAGTCGAAATGCCTTTTTGACTTTTGGTCCCTTTGTGAACAGAGACCATTTTGCCGGTTTTATCGGCATGATCATACCCTTTTCCATTGGCATCACATTTATGTCGAGGCGCCTCGAGAAGAAGGTGCTGTACGCCTTTCTCGGCGTTGGCATGGCAATTGCTCTCTTTTTTACTCTGTCCAGGGGCGGGATAATCTCATTTTTTGCAGGCCTGCTCGTCTTCTCCACTGTTCTCTTCACAAAGGGCATTTCAAAAAGAAAACTTATCCCGATAGTCCTGTTCGTCCTTGTTTTGATAGCCTATCTCCTCTTCTTTGGTGCCTCTCCCATTATAGAGAAGTTCGCACAGAGCAAGGAATCTGCCGGGGCGAGAGTTCTCGCATGGCAGACTACCCTCTCAGCATTCAGGGACTACCCTGTGTTCGGCAGTGGGTTCGGGACATTCCAGTATATCTTTAAAGTATATCAACCTGAAGGACTCCGTCTCTATTGGGCTCACGCACACAATGATTACCTGGAGCTCCTCCTTGAACTCGGGATTATCGGCACCGTAATCGCGATATTTTTTTTCCTCGTTGTACTCAGGACAATCATGACAGCTGACTGGAGAGGGAGGGAACTCTACCTTGGAGCCGCTCTTCTTTCGTCGATAACCACTATTGCTGTTCACAGTATTGTTGATTTCAATCTCCATATCCCCTCCAATGCACTACTCTTTTCACTCGTATTAGGCCTCATAGTATCCTTGTGCAGAACGACGATGGACACCTCCAAAACCCGGCTGCCCTGGCATCAT
>DASPUA010000261.1:0-3244 GCA_035623135.1 Thermodesulfovibrionales bacterium
GAGGGGCGCTGCAGTGGGTGCTGCCCTCTCCAACCTCCTGGAAGCAGCGGGATTCCAAGTGGAGCGGGAATATTACGTAAATGACGCAGGAAGACAGGTGAAGGTATTGGGGCACTCCGTATTCGCGAAATATCAGCAGCTCCTGGGTATTGAGTATCCATTCCCTGAAGACGGGTATAAGGGTGGCTATGTTGAGGAAATCGCGAAAAAGGTTATTGCGTTGGCAGGAAGCAAATACTCCGAGACGAGTTTTCAGGACGTATCAGACTTTTTTATCGATGTTTCCTACCGGCAGATGCTCAAGGAGATAGAAGAAGACCTCGGGGCTTTTGGCATTGTTTTTGACACATGGCAGAGTGAAAGGGAACTTTATGCCGGGCGTGATGTGGACAATGCTATAGACGACCTCAGACACAGAAGGCATCTTTACGAAGAGGATGGGGCATTATGGTTCAGGGCCACTTCCTTTGGTGATGACAAGGACCGTGTAATCGTGAAGGGCGACGGAGAGTTCACCTATTTTGCGTCTGATATCGCGTATCACAGGAAAAAGATAGAAAAGGGTTTTGATGAGATTGTCGACATATGGGGGGCTGACCACCACGGGTATATTCAGAGGCTGAAGGCGGTCATCCAGGCACTGGGGTATCCTCCTGACCATCTTAAGGTGTTGCTTGTTCAGATGGTGACTCTCCTGAGGAGGGGGAAACCCGTCCAGATGTCCAAGAGGGCCGGGGAGTTTGTGACGCTCCGCGAGGTGATGGAAGAGGTGGGCAGCGATACCACGAAATTTATCTTTCTCACAAGAAGACCTGACAGTCATCTGGAGTTTGACCTTGAGGCGGCAAAGGAGCAGTCTGCGGAAAACCCCGTATACTATGTTCAGTACGCCAATGCGAGAATAAACAGCATTTTTGGGCATGCAAAGGAAAAAGGGATAAAGGGTGAGGATTTTGCCGAAGTTGATCTGAGCCTTTTGTCCGCGCCAGAGGAGCTCAGGATGATCAAAAAACTGCTCATGTACCCCATGACCTTTGTAGGCGCGGTGACTTCCCATGAGCCCCATAGAATCACCTTTTTCCTCCAGGAGCTCACAGGTCTCTTTCATCCTTACTACAACAAATACAAGGTAGTGACCGACGATGTGGAACTCTCAAGGGCACGACTTGCCCTCTGTGAAGCCATCCGTATTGTGGTAAAGGACGGCCTTGAAATCCTGGGCCTGGGTGCGCCTGAGAGGATGTAGTAATCGCACATCTTCTTACAGCTCAACCTTGGTCAGGACACCATGGAGTTTTTTGTAAGGGAATTTATAGAACTGGATGAAGGTTGGGGTAATTCTTTTGATGAGTGAAAATATCTTCCAGACGAGATTTTCTGACGTAATGTCTTCGAGGCCGTAAAAGACGGTTCTCTCTTCTATCCCTGCCTGTCTGAGGAGTTCCTCAATATCGATCACCTCCATATAGCCCATCTGAACCTCAAAGATCCTCAGTCCAGGGGCAATATCTTCGCGAAAGAAGCCCGTAATACCAAAGGGGTCATCCCTCTTCAATACCGAGACAAAGATGTTGTCTTCATAGACAATACCATGGAAGAACATTATTTGGACCAGGTAGGGCGGTATTTCCTTAATGTCCTTAAGGAGGAAAAGAGCGGTACCCTTTATCAGCGGTGTTGTGCGGTAGACCATGTTGAACTTGCGGAGAAAGTTGACTATCGGCATAAAATCCATAGTCCTGTAGAGCTTTCTCTGCCCCTGGGTGTAGAGGAGTATCATGCCAAAGGGAAGGGAGGCAAGGATCAGCGACCAGTACCCACCATGAGGTATTTTGTAAAAGTTCGCTCCGAGGAAGGCCATGTCGACAAAGGTGACGAGGAGAGAGAGGAGCGCAGGGAAAGGTTGCTTCTTCAGGGTGAATATCCAGGTCATCATAATGCCGGTAAGGGTCATTGTGCCGGTCACCGCAAGCCCATAGGCTGCGGCAAGGCGGCTGGACTCTTGGAATTCCACCATGATAAAGAGGACGGCAAAAAGCAGGAACCAGTTCACCGAGCTGATGTATATCTGGGACTTCCTTTCGATAGAGGTATAATCAACCTTGAAGATAGGCATGATGCGGGTTGTGATTCCCTGATACACAATGGAAAACATCCCGCTGATCATGGCTTGGGAAGCGATCACCGTTGCGGCAATGCTCAGGAGGAGGAAGGGGACGTAGAGGGTTCTCATATAATGAAATGCCATTTCAAAAAGAACGTTCTTTGTTTCGGGGTGGGTTATCAAAAAGGCGCCCTGTCCCAGGTAATTCAGCCCCAGGGAGATAAAAACTCCTATCCACGCTTTCCTGATAGGCGTCGATCCGAGATGTCCCATATCCGCGTAAAGAGCTTCCCCTCCTGTGGCGCACAGGATAACCTCTCCGAGGACAATATATCCTTTCCAGCCGTTCCCAACAAGGAAGCGCATTCCGTGAGATGGATTCAGTGCGGCCGTTATTTGAGGAGCATCCAGAACGGCAATGATTCCGAAAAAAGCGAGTGAGAAAAACCAAATGGTCATAATCGGGCCAAAGGCGAAGGCAACCTTCTCAGTCCCCTTGCTTTGGAATGAAAAGAGGGCGATTGCGATTATCGCGGAGATGAGAACTATCATGGTCTTTGATATATGTTCAAGCCCTGGTATCAGGGCTGAACCTTCCACGGCACTGAGGATACTAATGGCTGGGGTGATCACCCCGTCGCCCATGAGAAGGGACACCCCGAGGAAAGACAGAAGAGTGATGAGGGTTGGTCCCTTTCTGGACTTGAGAAGGGAGACCAGGATCTCTCTGAGCACAACCGTCCCTCCTTCACCCCTTCTGCTGAGGCTCATGGCGAGGAAATCGTACTGGAGGAAGACAAGAACGACCAGGGTCCAGAGAATAAGGGAAGTGACGCCCAGGGCATTTTCATACGTGGGTTTGAGGAGAAGGAATATTACCGTCATTGTGTATATGGGGCTTGTGCCGATGTCTCCGAACACAAGGCCGGCTGCCTTTACAAGCCCCGAAAGTGTGCTTCCCTGATTAGGTTTCATTATTCACCATTGCGTACAAAGAATAATTCTAGCCTTGAAGTTTACCAGATATATCACAGGTTTTGCATAAATGGTGAGGATAATTACTACCCCGGAACTGAGGCAAGCGCAGACCCTTATTCTGTTCTGGATTCACTATCACGGGGCAGGGAAGTCCCGGTTTTT
>DASPUA010000262.1:0-3425 GCA_035623135.1 Thermodesulfovibrionales bacterium
GAAGAAATACTCGATTAATTGCCGCCTCGACTGGGTCATTGTTCCTCCTTTTCCCTTTGAAAAAGCAGGACTGATAATGACCCTTGATCCCTCTAAGAATCAATCCGTTTTGTTACGTATAGCACCGACTACACCACAGGAATGAGAAATAGAAACTATTGCAGATTGCCAATACAAGTTCGCACATATGTAATTTCGCTGTCTTGAGATTATCGGAATTGTTCTACAAAGGGTCTGATTGAAGGATGGCATTGTCACCCACAGCAACAAAGGTACCATTGCCATAACTTATTATATTCGTTAATCGACAACACTCATTTGGCGTTGAAAATCCGGTGAGGCTTTCGCCCCATAATCCGCACGGTTATTTTGCGGGATTCGCCGACCAGTCAACACCGGCATAATTCTGATAGTTATTGATAATACCCTACCCACTGTGAGATGAAGAAGGATATAATTAATGATTTTCTGTGATAGTATGAATCGTCAAAAGCTTCATCAATACACATTGAAAAGAAGAAAGAGTTGTTATATGATGGAACAAACATGAAGGCCTTTAAGGAGGGAATGCCATGAAGAGCAAATATGTATTATCAATCCCGCAAGAACAAAGGAGTATGGCGTTTTCGGTTCTGATGATGATAACCCTTATGTGCGGCATTCTTTTGACTACTGAAATTATGGTTCCGTTAGCCGGAGCGCAGGATTCAAAGCCTGTTGCGGTCATAAACGGCGACTCGCATGTCTCTCTGAGGCAAACTGTCTACCTCGACGGCACTATGAGTTCTGATCCCAAAAAACTTGAATTGAACTATCAGTGGACATTGGTATCAAGTCCTGAAGGCAGTACCGCTGTGCTTAGAGGTGACAACCGTTCACAGGCCAAATTTGAAGCTGACACGGTTGGAATCTTTAAGGTGAAACTCGTCGTGAATAACGGATTGGAGGATAGCACCCCTTCTTATTACACCATTACGGTAACTGAATAATTTTATAGGATAGTGTGAGACGAGAAAAAACCCCGGACTTCTAGACTAAAGCCTCAAGCTTCACCTTTGACCATATAATCGTTTCTGCTGCTACTCCTCACCTCTGCTAAAAACTGCTCAGGTTTGATTACAGGAGGGATCAGAAAATTTCGCCATGCGCTTCTGAGTGATCACGGTGCCACTTGTCGCCTATTCAGCCTTCTTATCTTTCTTGCATTCACCAAGCTCAATTTCCGTAAGTGGTTTTCTCCGGAAAAACAGTTCCCACAAATTACCTTCGCAGAGTACGCGCGCGCGCTGGATCATATGCCCCCGCTTCCTTAGTAGATCTCGCAGAGGTCTTTGCTCCTTTGGATAGATGTATCCCTCAGGTAGTATCTTCACTCTCAGCATCTCGGCAAGCCAGAACGCATCATCTTCGTCATCCCCATGCTTCAGTCCCGAACACTGCTCGACTCTGGAAGGATTGGCCAAATGCATACCGTAGCCCTCCTCCATCATAAGGTCCACCAACCAGTACCAGTTGTAGGTAGACTCCACGACAATCCCAACAATGTCCCCCTTGAACGGTTTGAGCGTCTCCACAATCAGACATGGATCGTTCTGCAGTTTCTTCTTCCATATTCTCCTGCCATCCTCATCGATGATCCCCACATAGGTGTTGCTTGAATGCAGATCAAAACCTGTGTAAAATCCCATACGGCACCTCCTTAAGGTTAAGATCGGACTCTTACCTCGAGCATACCGTAAAACGATACGCTCGGGAGGTGCCCGCTATATGATTATCAACATCACACTGGCACCATTTTGACGATGTAACACTTTCCGATTAAAACCCTCACTCTTCTGAAGGTGCTGAGCTTGCAGTGTACATGTCGAAAGTAGCAGTTTCCAATTTTGACCAAATATTGTAGATTAGAATATGATGATGAAGAAGCACATAGATACGATTAAGAATGACCTGGAACTTTTCAGGGATTTGATCGATAGGTCAAATGACGCCATATTCGTCAATGATCCTCAAAGCGGACGCTTTACCTTTGTGAATGAGAAGGCGTGCGCCAGTTTGGGGTATGATCGCCATGAACTCCTTGAAATGGGCGTTATGGATATTGAAGCAACCCTCCCCGACAACTTTTCTTGGCAAGAACATGTGAATGAAGTGCGGCAGAGGCGCTACCTTACGTTTGAAGGTATACAAAAACGAAAAGATGGCGTGAAATTCCCGGTTGAAGTGAATATAAGCTTTGTAGCGATGAGCACAAGGGAGTACATGGTTGCTGTAGTGCGTGACGTTACCGAGCGCAGACGAGCCGAGAATTCATTACGGGAACGCGAAATGCAGCTTGCCGAGTCTCAACGCATCGCCCATTTAGGGAGCTGGGAGCATAATCCACTGAAGGGTGACATCTTTTGGTCTGACGAGCTATTTCGCATGCTTGGGCTTGACCCTGCGAAGGACCGGGCTGACTTTGGAACCTTTTTCGCACGGATCCATCCCGACGACCAGCCGGTCCTGAAGGCTGCCATCGAAAAATCTCTTAGGGAGAAAAAGCCCTATGAAGTTGAGTACAGGGTCGTTATCCCCGGAGAGCCAATCAAGATCATCCGCGCCCGTGCCGACCTAGTACATGATTCGAACGGTGTGCTCTCCGTTCTGCGTGGTACGGCTCAAGACATCACCGAACAGAAGCAGGCCGAGGAAAAGATCAGGCAGAGCGAGGAGCGGTACCGCAGCCTCTTCGAAGACTCTCCCATTTCATTGTGGGAGGAAGATTTCTCTGATTTGCAGGAACATTTAAATACGCTCCGCTCTTCCGGTATCACAGATTTTCGGGCATACTTTGCCGACTATCCCGAAGAGGTCCATAAATGCCTTGGAATGATCAAGATCATTTCAGTCAACAAAGCTACGTTAGCTCTTTATGAAGCTCTTGATCAGGCTACACTCCTGCGAGACCTCTCCCAGGTGTTTACCATACAGTCCTTCGAATCTTTCAGGGATATCCTGATCGCGCTGGCCGAGGGTATCCAGATTTATGAATGTGAAGCGGTGAACCAGACCCTTAAGGGTCGGACGATAAACGTTTTATTGCGATGGTCGTTGTTGTCAGGAACCGTCCAGGGTTGTCGTGCACTTATCTCTATCGTAGATATCACCGAGCGCAAGAGTGCGGAAGCGGAAAGGATGATCCTCGAAGCGCAACTTTTACAGGCGCAGAAGTTGGAGTCGGTGGGCAGACTTGCGGGTGGAGTGGCGCACGATTTCAATAATATGCTTAGCGTCATCTTGGGGTATGCAGAATTGATAAAACATCGCCTGCCCGAGGGGGATCCCCTGTCGAAGGATGTAGAGGAGATCCAAAAGGCTGCCATCCGTTCCAGGGATATCACCCGTCAGCTCCTTGCATTTTCAAGACAGCAGATCATTGAACC
>DASPUA010000263.1:0-2694 GCA_035623135.1 Thermodesulfovibrionales bacterium
CAAAACCCTGACAGTTATATCCACAGAATAGGCAGGACCGGGAGGGCTGGGAAATCGGGCATCGCCATATCCTTTGTCACACCCAGGGAATACCGTGAACTGAGGTTGATCGAAAAATCAGCAAAGACCACCATAAGCAAGGCCAAACTGCCCACAAAGGCTGAGGTGAAAAAGGCGAGGGAGAAAGATCTGGTTGATGAACTGGAGGCCATCATGGGGGAGGGCACCCATACCAGTTACCTCCCTCTGGCACAAGAGCTTTTTAAGAGGTATTCTCCTCAAGATATCGCTGCTGCTGCCCTCTGCCTCATTTCTGGTATTGGAGGGGTTGAGGACATTGAAGAGACGGAGATTGCCGCGCCGGCCCGCACCGGATTCGCGAGACTTTTCCTGACCATAGGCAAGAAGGACAAGATTAAGGTGGGCGACATTGTGAAGTCCATTTCTGAAGAGGCGGACATTCCAGGCAAGAGGATAGGGAACATAACCATGTTCGATGCCTTCAGTTTTGTGGAAGTCCCTGTGAACCTCGCGGACAGGGTAATTAGCTCGCTCAATGACATGATGGTGCACGGCAGGAGGATACGGGTCCAGCCTGCGAAGAAAAGGGAAGTGAAAAAATATTAGAATAGGTGAAGGAGCGGGATATGGCTGAGTTGGGAAAAATAGAAAGGCCTGATGCGGGGAGCTTTTCAGGGAAGAGAAAGCTTTACTGCGTAGCCAATGTGTATCCACTCAAGGACGGTCCGGATGACTATAAGAGGCTTGTGGAGCGCTACTGGAGCGAGGTGACAGAACAGACAGAGAAACTTGAGGCGGCAGGAAAGATTAAGAAGGTATACTGTGAGAGCATTTCTGGAAAGGAAGAAGAGGCGTATCGCGTGCTTGCGCAGCTCAATGAGAAGGCGCTTGGGCTTGTCAAGAAGAAGGTGGAAGAGGGTGCGATGCTGTTCTCTATGGAGAGTGAAGAGATATTCGGACCTTTCCTCGATTGGACAAATTGCCTTAATGTGGTAAGGACACGAGAGGTCTTTATGAAAATCCTCGAGTTCTATGATGAGTTGTCTGACAAAAGGCTAAGGCATGCAGTTGAGGTAATAGAAGGGAACCTTGCTGACGGAGAGGCAGGTCTTCTCATTATGAGGGACGAGGACAGGATACGCCTCCAGCTTGCGCCGGACATAGAGATATTCCTCGTGACACCTCCTTCGTACGACGATATTCTGAGATGGTTCAGGGAAAAAGCGAAGGATGTCAATAGTGGGAAAGAGGAGGCATAGAGGATTACAATCCGGAATGTGGATAATCTTTTCATGACCAAAAAACTCTAAGATTATGAGCGCCCAAACATAAAGTAATATATCATATAATTATATTTAACATCTTAATATATAAATATAACATAGAGATAAGAAGTCCGTCTTTCCGCTCTTCCTTAGCCATATCATTTCTTTAAGAAGAACCTGTTGTCTTTTATGTCTTTACGACATGCAAAAAAAACCTAAGAAAAGCAAAAAATGAATAGAAATCTCTTTTCGGTGCCGTGAGATAAAATATGACTCAGGCGCTATGCTCTATTGTCTTAAAGTGCGGCCTCATGCATTTCACAAAACCATTCCAGGGTTTTTTCATCTATATAGATTTTATATTTCTGTGCATCATTCCCTTTTACGATAAAGAATCTCTTTCTCGACTTATGAGGAAAACTTTCTTCGACCCACATGTCAAGGATCTCGATAACCGTGATCTTTATATTGTTAATAAGGAAAGCCTGTGGCTTCTCATCTCCCCGATAACCTGAGTGAGTCATTACCCTAATATTCTGATAATACATTGACGTTTTTTGGCAGTCCTCCTGTTGATTTCTGCTTCATGATATCACAGAAATAGCGGATTCGACATAAGCAGAATGGATTTTTTATATCAATGGCTCCTGGAACTCTTTAATGGCAAGGGTCTGATGATGATTATCAGGCCTGCTTCCAAAAAAAGCCGATGAAAAATGCATAACTTATTGAGTTAAAGGTCTTTTCTCTCTGCCTAAAAATTATGCAGAGCGGAGCAGAGGAAGGTTCTGCCTGTTATTAAGGGATATTCAATGTGGTTTTACTAACAATTTCCTAACCCCTGTTAGTATCTAAATACTTTAGACTCCTTAAGCTTATGAGGGTTACGACATTCAACCACGCTTATTAAGAAAGAGATAAATTGAAGTTATCTCATTTAACTTCCTGCAATATGAAGACCGCTCTATGCACACCTCTTGAGTAGTAATCTACTGTTACCCTGTCACCCACCTTTATGTTGGCGAACATCCCTTCATCTGCGAGTATCGTCATCCCCTCCAGCGTTATTGACTTTTCCGCTCTATCAATTGCGGTTATGCGACCTGAGACTTTCTTTAATTGCTTTGCACTGGATTTCCTGGGTACGCAACATTGCTCATGTTCCCCACAGTCGGCGAAGGCACCTTGCTTCAACATTTCATTGGGTGTACAGACTGTCCTGCATTTTCCTTCAAACTGGGTAGTGCATTCCTCAGCCGCGAGTGCCAATGCCGGGAACAACACAAAAACTAGTAGCCATTTCATGGTCTCTACTATACCACTGATCCCTTGGCTGTTCAAGCTCCGGTTATCTATACGAATTGACTCACAAATAATGTTACCGTAGACAGAAGTTAAAAGGATCGTT
>DASPUA010000264.1:0-3544 GCA_035623135.1 Thermodesulfovibrionales bacterium
ACTGCAGGGGTCTTCCCCGTCCCCCCTAATGTGAGATTGCCTATACTGATGACCATGCGGGGGAGTCTTTTCCTTCTCTTAAGAGCCCTGGTCTTTTTGTAAGAGTAACCGAGGTAGTATAAGAATTCCCATGGACCCATAATCGTCCAGAATCCTATCAAAAGCGATGGGGAAAAGCAAGCCCGTAAGAGTGTCCCATTTCTTGACTGCACGCATCATATCCCTACATAATGAATGCGTCATGCGGAAGAAAGTCAAAGATCAGGGCATCCCGCATTCTCTCTGGAGCGTGAGGATGAGGGCGTCTAGAGATGGAACTTGCAAAAGTCAAAAGTCAAAAGTCAGGAGTCCTCAACTCGACGAAATCCATATCTCGGGAGCAGAGGGTCTCTATGAATTTTCTGAAATCCCTGAAATCACAAAAGAGTATTCTTTGAGGGCGATGAACCATCCGAGGGGAAGGCCTGATAAAATCATCATTACCATGGAAAGGATAATGCAAAAAATCAAGAGGGTTCCCCTGTTGCCCCACAGGACAGTTCAATGTGGTTCACCTGATGGAGCCCGGGAAGTCATCCGGGAACTATTGCTTAGTGCGGGTATCTCACAAAAGGCTATTCGCTGCGGGATGAGGATTGTGACAGGCAAGGCAGCCATGCATGGAGCGGCATTGGTGCAGAGCGGATCAGCTGTTCGCATGGAGCCCGACAGGCAGAGAGGAGTGAGGGTATCACGATTGGGAATACTCAGAGAGGAGGAAAGGAGGCTGTCCAGAAGGCTCGCACGGCAAGGCATCAATACAACGATAGTAAAAGAGGCACTCATTCTTGCATCAAAGGTGGCGTCATGCGGTGATGTGCTGGCTGAACTCTGCATATCGGACGATCCTGACTATACCATTGGGTATGTCGCGTCACGCAGATTCGGTTATATCCGCATACCCTGTATAAAACATAAGGGCAGCCCTCGTGGCGGGAGGGTCTTTTTCATCAAAGAGGGAGCAGACGTAGCATGGATAATTGAGTATCTGGAACGAATCCCTGTTATCGTGGAAACTTAACAACGCTCGGGACAAGACGTCGAACCATTCTCAGCGCAGAGGACGAAAACGCAATAAACGGTGGTCATATTCACGATATTTGTAAAACAGCACTATTCCCTTTAGATGACTTCCGGGCAGTTCGCTTCAGTTGTTTTGGGAAGGTCCCGGTTTTTCCATGGAGTGAACGCAGCGCAGGGCATGACCGCATCCCATCCTGACGTATTTCCCCGGCTCAATCTCAAAAAAGGAACATGCAGAGTGATTGCACTCAAGAATATGCGCGTCCTTATCAACGACAAAGAGGGACAACGGTATCGCATCAATAAGTGACCTTAAAAAATTATCCCCTTCAGCGAGTTTTTGTGACATAAGAACCCTTTTGATGGTGAGAGTACACTTTCTTTATACTCCCGTACCTGAAGATTGTCAATCCCTTTTTCTCCTGAATTTCTGTTTCTTCAGGCTGGAAAGCTTCTTCAGTAAGAGGTATAATTTGTTCCAATGAACTCCCCTGTCATCCTCATCGCAAACCCTGTTGCAAAGAGGGCTTCGGAACAGAAGATACAAAAGGCGGTCTCACTTCTTCGTTCAGCAGGGTATGAAGTGCGGGTATACCTCACCCAAAAAAGGGGAGATGCCGAAGAGCGGGCAAGGGAGGCGGCAGGGGATTCTGCCCCCTTAGTAATCGCTGCCGGGGGTGACGGTACCATGAACGAGGTGATAAACGGGATAGCGAATTCCGGGACTGCCATGGCCATTGTCCCTTTGGGTACCACGAATGTGCTCGCAAAGGAGCTGGGTGTTCCGGAAGATGTTGCAGGTGCAACCGAGCTTGTCCTACGGGGGAAGGTCAATTCGGTCTCACTTGGGAGGGTATCATGTGTCTTTCATTCCTCAGCAGTCAGCCGTTACTTCTGTCTCATGGCCGGCATTGGGTTTGATGGAGAGGCTGTCTATAGCGTGAGCGGATCGCTCAAGAGACACTCCGGGAAAGGCGCATATATTTTCAGCGGTCTGAAAACGCTCATAACATATTCTCCCGTGGACCTGAAGTTCACCATAAGCGGAACTATTTACACAGGATATTTTGCAATTGTGGGGAAGGCCTCCAAATACGGCGGAAATTTCAAAATCACCCCTGATGCGAAGCTCCATGACCCTCACCTCCATATCGTTATTATGCACGGGAAGAGACGCCGTGATATCCTGAGATACCTTTACGGAATATTCAGGGGAAGGCATCTCCAACTTAACGACATCACCTCTCTGAAAGGGGAATCGGTAAGGATTGAAGGGATCGCCCGTATTCAGGTGGACGGTGATTATCTCGGCACGACGCCTGCTACTATCACCGTTGTTCCTGATGCACTGAAGCTTATTTATTAACCCGCTTTCAGAGAAACCCAGTAAGCCTCAGTATACACAGCTTGAGCGAACCCAAGTGGGCAGAAGTATTGACAGTCTCTGTCTTTATTTGTGATACTGAAGAGCGATGGCATGTCTATTACTTATTGACGACGAAGAGACAATAACCCTCAGCCTCAGGACTTTTTTTGAGAAGAAGGGGTATGACTTCATCAATGCCTATACCGGAAAAGAGGGATTAAGTACCGCATTAAGGGAACTCCCTGATATCGTGCTTCTGGACCTCCATCTCCCTGACATGCACGGGATGAACATCCTGAGAGAGATCAAGGCCCTTCATCCAGACATGGTGGTCATCATTATGACCGGATTTGGTGAGATAAGGGAAGCGGTTGAGGCGATAAAACTCGGCGCAGAGCACTACTTCCAGAAACCCATTGACCTGGATGAACTGACTGTCGTGGTGGAGAGAAACCTTGGCATACGGCAACTCAAGAGAGAAGTCCTGCTTTCCAAGAAAAATCCTTATCCCATAGTCGGCAGGAGCAGGCAGATACAGGGGCTTATTCACCTCATTAACCTCATGGCAGAAAATTCATCCACTACTGTACTCATTGAAGGGGAGACAGGTACAGGAAAGGAACTGGTAGCGAGGAATATCCATCTCCTGAGCAGAAGGGCTGATAAACCCTTTGTAGATATCAACTGCGCCTCTGTCCCCGATCATATCTTTGAGAGCGAGCTATGCGGACATGAAGCGGGTGCATTCACTGATGCAAAGACGACCAAGAAGGGTCTCTTTGAGATTGCCGAAGGGGGAACTCTTTTTCTCGACGAAGTAGGGGAGATGCCCCAGCATTTGCAGGCGAAACTCCTGCGGGTCCTCGAGACAAAGACCTTCCGGAGGGTCGGCGGCACAAGGGATATTAAAGTCGATGTGAGGGTCATTGCCGCCACCAACAAGGACCTGGGGGAATGCGCGAAGGAAGGATCATTCAGGGAAGATCTCTATTACCGTCTCAATGTAATGCCCATCAAGATTCCACCCTTGAGGGAAAGACCTGAGGACATCCCTATGCTCGTGGAGTTTTTTCTCTTTGACAGCGCTGGGAACATAAACAGCAAGGTTTCCTCTAT
>DASPUA010000265.1:0-5214 GCA_035623135.1 Thermodesulfovibrionales bacterium
AATTATCAGGCTGTAGGTGATGAGCTTCTTCTCCACAGGAAGCAGTGGTTCATATTCCATCCGTTTTAATTCTTCTGCTAATTTTGGTTCCTCAGGCATAGACACCTCCTTTTTCTTAACCTGTCACTATCGGCGGTTTCACCCCGTGGAAGAAAATCCATGAGATGACCAGTCCTATCCAGATGATAAACCCAAACAGGCAGAGGATATACACTGCTGCCAGCTTCCCGATGCCCTCTTCCCACAGTTTCTTGAAGTTGGAAACAACTCCAATGGTAAAGAAGGTGAGGACAAAGAATATCACCCTAAACGCATTACTTCCATCTGTCGCTATTTTCGCATTTGTCAGGGTCGTCCTGGATTCTTTAATCTGCCCCTCAAGGCCCTTTATCTTGTCCTTTGCAGCATTGATTTTTTCGTTCAGCGCTGCCAGTACTGCAGGGTCTGTGGCGGTGGGCAGCAGTTTCTCTGATTTGGCAATTTCCTCTTTCAGGGGGCCGATCTCCTTTTCAACAGGTTGTACGGCCCTGGTAGCGGGTAAACACATGATCAACAGAAGGAAAAACGTTATGGCATACCCCAATACGAACTTCGGGAACCTGTTCCATATCTCACCTGCGCCAATCTTTTCACCTGGTCTACACTCAATCTTTGCGCACCAGATATAGGCAAGAATGAATGCCCACACCCCGATAAAGATGTCGATGAACAGCTTTACCGTTGTGGCGGTCATCGTGAGCCAGCCTTCCTTGTAGTTCACGCCTTCCATGGCCATCGCCTTTGCCCTTACAAGGGCGTCAGTAACCGCACCGCTTGCAACTGCCGCGCCATCGGTTTTTACCGCAAGCCCCATCCATGCGCCTGCCACCAGCGGCTCTTGCCATAGGAAGGTCTGGGCCATAAAAGGAAGGACAACGAGCTCAATCACTGCAAAAATGACCACAAGGGACGACACCATAATCGGCACCACAGGCCTTGCCCTTATGGCGCCCCCTGTTGCGATCGCAGCCGATACGCCGCATATGGAGATACCCGACGCAAGGGGTGCAGCCCATTCCTTGCTGAACTTGAAGTATTTTCTCGCGATGAAGTACACAAGGGCCCAATAGATGAGATACGCCTCGATGATGGCGCAAAGCCCCCTGAACATCACCGCAGTTGCCAGCCCAAAGGACTCGGCCGCCTTCACACCGAGGAGTGCACCCATCAGGACAATGGCAGTTTTGATATAGAGTTCGGGTCTTACCACGTCTTTCAGGTACTCTGAAAGCTTAGGGAAAAAGTTCCCCACGATAAGCCCTGCAATCAGCGCAACAATAAATCCTGCCTCGCCTGTCAGCTTCAACGACCACGGGATGCCTGCCTTTTTCGCATCAGTCGCTGCTATGTACGCGTAGTGACCGATGAGCCAGCACCCATAACTCAGCCAGAAGACAATGGTGAATCCCACAATGAACTTGCCAATATTCAGACGTAGCGCAGCAGCGCCGACCATCATCACGACAAGCATAAAGAGATAGGTCAAGAGTAAAGACGTAAAACCAGAAATACCTGTTTCATACTTATCCCCAACCTTGAGCCCTGTCGCATCCTTTACGGTAATGGTCTCTTCTTTTCCATCTGCCTTCTTAAGGGTCACCTTCTGACCATCAATCTTGGTAATCTCACCCTTTACCTCAAGATAGTTCTTGGTTGTCGCAGATGTTGCCTTTGAAACATCGGTCCATGGTTTTATTGCTATTCCCCATCCAAGGAGGTCAGGTCCTCCAAATGCCAAAAGGGAAAGGACAAAAATAAAGAGTCCAAGCCACAGGGACAGCCAGTCCTCGCTTATCCCCTGTTTTTTTTCTTCCATACGTCCTCCTTTCTTCATGAGTTAAAGGCAGGTAATGTGTGACGGGCCCCAGGCTAAGTCATACGTTCACCTCCCCGATCAAACAGGTAAAGGCACATTATGTGACACTTCTCGCAAGGGTAGTGTAAATCCATACTGCTCTGCCCCTTTCGTTAAGAGACACGAGAAAGCTGGTTTCTTGTTCCATTGTAGTGAAAGAAAAGAGACAATTCAACAAAAAATATTGCTCATGCTTAAGTCCTCAACACTTCGGGAAGAGAAACTATTGACATTCCTTCATCTCTCCTGATAGCATAAAAAATCTTCTTTAAGTCTCACGCGTCTCTTTTCAGGACACAAGGGTTTGATAGTGTTCCATAATCGCATAGGCAGACGGACCTTTTTGAAAGCATCCCTTGCAGGAGCAGCAATGCTCCTCTCCAAACCTGTTTTTCCCAAAGACCTTCCCCCATACACATTGCCCCTTGGTACGCTCTCTCTTTACAATATTCACACAGATGAAAGATTGGAAGTGACGTATAGAAAAGGATCTGGTGAATATGACCAACAGGCGCTCACAGCCCTGAACCGGCTCCTGAGGTGCCATTATACAGGGCAGGTAGCGGATATGGATGTGAACGTAATAGAATTTTTGAATCTGGTGGACAAACAGCTGGGAGGAAACAACGATATCCATGTAATATCAGGGTTCAGGTCCCATGAGTACAATAAGCTGTTGATAGAAAAGGGCAGGCATGTGGCCAGAAACAGTCTGCATGTACAAGGGAAGGCTATTGACGTCAGCATACCCAAGGTTGATCTTGCACTCCTGAGGGATACTGCCCTGAACCTCAAATATGGTGGTGTCGGTTATTACCCCGGCGACTTCGTCCATCTGGATTCCGGGAGGTTCAGGACCTGGTGAGCATCCTCATAGTACTGGCCGTTTCCTCTCTCCCCTGATTGCATCCCATTTCCCTTCTGCGTCCCTTAAGGGAGCCGCGACCCTTCCTTCGAAAAACACCTCTCTCACCTCAAAGAATGGAGCAGATATGTACCCTGCTTCTCTGACATCCCCTGTGGATGAAAATCAGAAAACGTGGTATCATTCCTCATGGCGTACAGGGATTTGAGAGAATTCATAAAAGTCCTCGAGAAGAAAAACCTTCTCAGGAGAATTGCGGTTGAGGTTGATCCCCTCCTCGAGATCAGTGAAATAACCGACAGGATGTGCAAGAGTCCAGGAGGAGGGAAGGCGCTTTTTTTTGAGAAGGTGAAAGGCTCCTCCTACCCTGTGGTCACGAATATGTTCGGTTCCTTTGAGAGGATGAGCCTTGCCCTTGAAGTCCAAAAACTGGATGATGTGGCAAGACGGATAGAAGAACTCCTGAATCAGGCTGCTCCAAAGACATTGATGGAAAAGCTCGCAATGCTGCCAAGGCTCTTTGAGTTCTCGAAGTATCTCCCCAAACCGGTGAAAAACGGCCCGTGTCACGAGGTCATTGAAAAGGAGAATCCTGACCTGAGCAGATTTCCTGTCCTCAAGTGCTGGCCTGGTGACGGACAGGCCACTGATGAGGGAAGGTTCATTACATTCCCCATGGTCTTCACCAGAGACCCTGACTCAGGCCGCCCTAACTGCGGGATGTACAGGATACACATATACGATAAAACCACCACCGGTATGCACTGGCATATTCATAAAGACGGAGCGAGACATTATGACCGATACAAATCACTCCGTAAGAGGATGCCCGCCGCTATCGCAGTTGGCAGTGACCCCTCTGTGATCTACGCGGCAAGCGCTCCCCTGCCCGAATCCATGACGAGATGCTCTTTGCAGGATTCCTCAGGAAGGAACCGGTGGAGATGGTAGAATGCGTCACTTCTGACATCGAGGTCCCCGCCAACAGCGAGCTCGTTATCGAGGGCTATCTCGATCCAGGTGAAATGAGGATCGAAGGCCCGTTTGGCGACCATACGGGATTTTATTCAGCGGCGGATTATTATCCCGTATTCCATGCGACCTGTATCACCCACAGAAAAGATATGATTTACCCTGCCACTATTGTGGGAAAACCTCCCATGGAAGACTGTTATATGGGCAAGGCAACAGAGAGGATATTCCTACCCCTCATGAAACTCGATTTCCCTGAGATCAGAGACATCAATCTGCCGATGGAAGGGGTGTTTCACAACGCAGCATTGATCTCAATCAAAAAGAGCTACCCTGGCCATGCAAAGAAGATTATTCATGGCCTGTGGGGAAAAGGGCAGATGATGTTCGCAAAGCTGCTGGTCATTGTGGATGATGACGTGGATGTCCAGAACATCTCCTATACTGCATGGCGTGTGCTGAACAATGTGGACTGGAAAAGGGATGTGGTTATTGCAGAGGGTCCTCTTGATGACCTCGATCATTCTTCAAGCTGGCCCCGTTACGGATCAAAGATGGGCATCGACGCTACGCGAAAAACCAGGGAGGAGGGCATGATGCGTGAATGGCCCGAAGAGATATCTATGTCAGAAGAAATCAAAAGGCGTGTGGATGACAGATGGAAAGAGTTCGGAGTCGAATGAACTCATGGCTCTCTCTTGTCGCATAGTGTCTCGCCCCACAGGGGTCAAGGTAATTATTTCCCCTTACAATTTTTTTGCCAGTGGTTTTTTATTCCAGTTCACTATCTTAAGCAGTCCGTAAAACGGTATCTTCCAGAGACTCTTTCCCCAAACGCGCTTTAAAAATCTCGGAAAGAGGATAAGCTTGTTTAGCAGCATGGTATCTCCCGCTGACCGTGAATGCTGACACCAGAGGTCGATCACGGCAGTCCAACGTGTGAGAGGATTGATATTGATTATGTATTCAAGCTGCTCAATCTTCGGCACAAGGAGGCCCTGGAGACCTTCCACAATCTTCACCGGGATAGGGGCATCAACTACAGTTCGGAGATAATGGAGGGTTTCTCTCAAAGGCAAGACCAGCCGGCGCTTCTGTGCTTGTGCAATGAGGCGATCCCAGTCGATTTCTGATTGTGCGGTAGTAAGAATGATCGCTGCATCCGCCACCCACCGAAATGGCGGAACAGCATTCCACCTCGCCCCGTGAATGCAGATGTGCAACAGTTGATCGGTAGCATTCAAAACATGCGTGGGTACACCGTGGAACTCAGTCTCAACGGCTCCCTCCCAAAAATCTTTATCTGAGCCTGCTTCCCGGCACTGCGACAGCAGGTGCCAATGAAGGTCGAACTCCTGATCATTTTCATTCTTAAACCCATGAGCATATCGTGCGGAAACATATTCCTCGGTAGGCGTAAACCCCTTTGGAGTCCATCCAGATCTCTGCAGTAAAGCAAGTGCGGATGAAACATCCTCCCGAT
>DASPUA010000266.1:0-2850 GCA_035623135.1 Thermodesulfovibrionales bacterium
GGTGAAGGAGCTATTGTCAGCTTTGAGATTCAGGAAGGAAAGAAGACCTTTTTTGGAAAAACATTAATTACCGGCAATACCAGGACCAAGAGAGAGGTAATTGAGCGCCAATTACTTCACAAGGAGGGAGAGCCTTTCAACAGTGGAGTGCTCGCAAAAGAGAGACAGAGATTGTACAAGCTCGGACTCTTCTCGGATGTTCGTGTTGAGCGTATCGATACCTTTGGCCAGGCATGTGACATCAGGATTGACGTGGTGGAGGGAAATGCTGGAACAGTGGATTTCGGCTTCGGGTACAGCAACTATGAGAAGTTTACCGTCTTTGTGGATTTCGGCTATAAGAATCTCTTTGGGATGAACAAGCAGGCATCCCTCAGAATCGGGTATAACTCTCTTGAAAAATTATATGAAATTAATTACCTAGACCCCTGGTTCTTCCGGAGTGACCTTCAACTAAAGGGCAATCTCTTCTATATAGAAAAGGACGAAAAGAATATCGATACGAACGTGACCATGTATCGGTACAGGAAGACCGGAGGTTCTATGGGAATTGAGAAACAGTACAGCAGCACGACAAAGGGAGAACTTTATTATGAATATGTTCGTGCCTATACCTACGATGTCCAGCCGGATATGATACTTACTCCCCAGGACACCGGGCATCTGACGGTCAGTAGTCTCCGAACCGGAATCTCCTATGACACAAGGGATAACCCATTTAATCCCAGGGAAGGCCTTCTTGGAGGGATCACCATGCAGGTGGCTGCCTCTGCCCTTGGCTCTGAGACGAGCTTCGGAAAGGTAATATTCAATGGCAGCCTCTATCACGAGCTCGCCAAGCCGTTGGTCCTGGCCATGGCGTTCCGGTTCGGACTTGCTCAAGCATGGGACTCTTCTTCCCAGATACTTCCACTAATAGAGAGGTTTTTTCTCGGAGGGAGGAGCACCGTGAGGGGATATGCACAGGACACCGTAGGACCGCTGGGAGCTAACAATGATCCTACCGGGGGTAATGCCTTTATCCAGACAAACCTTGAACTCCGGACCTCTGTTTGGAAGGGGTTGGGCATTGTCACCTTTCTTGATAGCGGAAATGTCTGGCAAAAGATCGGTGACATCGACTGGTCTCTTAAACATACGGTGGGTGCAGGGTTACGATACGACACCCCGGTGGGACCGTTCCGTCTTGATTATGGGTACAAGCTCAAGAGGATTACCGGCCTGAGCAGGAGCGAAATATTCTTTAGCATCGGGCAGGCATTTTAAGATGAGGGATCAGCGGTCAGGAGTGAGCAAAGTGCTGTCAGAAGAGATCAGTAGGCTATGTATTGTCCTTTTACTTTTTGTTTTCTCCTTTTCAGTGTTCACTGTCTGCAGTGGCGAACTTATCGACAGGGTCGTGGCCTATGTTGATGACCGCGCCATAACCCTCAGCGAACTTAATGAGGCCTTTGACAAGACGAGAAAGGTGCAGCCTGATATCACCAAAAGAGAAGTACTTGACACCATGATCAACAGGATGCTTTTGCTGAACGAGGCGAAGCGCCTCAGACTGGAGGGGAAGAGTGGTGAGGAACTCGTTAATGAATACATAGAGTTGAGGGTCAAGGCATTCATTCGGGTCAGAGAAGAAGACATTGAGGACTATTATCAGAGGAACATCGAAGAGTTTAGGGAAGCCCCTTATGAATCAGTGAAAGATAAGATTGAACACTACCTCACGGAACGGGAGATCAACAATCTCCTGAAAAAGCAGATTGCAGGGCTCAGGGCAAAGGCGTATATAAAGATCCTGATCAGGGAGCCGGGGGAGAAAGAAGGCTCATGAGAGGTTCATAATGACTGCAGATTCGTCGCATTCAGGGAATTTCGGACATCTCAGGCATTCACCCCATATCTTTTGGGGGAGTTTTGACTTATCAATGATGCAGAATCCTATCTTTCCGAAGAATTCCGGATGATAGGTAAGTGCAAAGAGCCTTTTTATCCCCAGCTGTTTTGCCTCTTTTATACACGTGGTGACAAGTTTTTTCCCAATGCCGATGCCTTGCACATCCAAGCATACAGAGAGAGACCGTATCTCGGCCAGGTCCTCCCAGAGGATATGAAGGGCGCATACCCCTTTTATCTCACCCCTGTCTTCATAGACGAATATGTCCCGTATATTTTCATAGAGATCATTTAAGGAACGGGGGATCATCTCTCCCTTCTTTGCAAACTCATTGACAAGCCTGTGGATGGCTTTTACGTCACTTATTTTCGCTTTTCTTACCGGCAATGTATGCGACCCCCCTCATAACCGCCTTTTTGTTTCCTTCAAGAGCCTTTTCTCTCCTAGAGGAAGTAAGCTGTTCCAAGGCATGAAGCGCGGTGTCCACTCTTACTATCCCCGTTTCTGAGAGCAATGCACCAAACATTACCATGTTTGCGGACCTTACCCTGGTAGCGGTAAGTATCGATTCTTTTTCTGGTGCCCCGGACTCAGCGATGGATGCAGCGATCTCGGTTGCGGGGATATGGACGGCATGAATATCACCCCTTATTACCGCTGACGGAATGAGGGAAGAGTCAAGAATGAGTAATCCCTGTGATTTGACTCTCGACTGAAACCTCTTGAGGGATGCCTCATTCATGGCAATAAGGATGTCAGGATTTCTCATAATGGGGGAACCTATCATCTCGTCAGAGACGATTACCGTGGAGTTGGCAGTTCCCCCGCGCATCTCGGCACCGTAAGAGGGGAAACAGGTTACTTCCTTCCCTTCCAGCATTCCGCTGTAGGCGATAAGCCTACCCAACAAGAGAATTCCCTGACCCCCGAACCCTGCAACCAGTATGCCGATGCTTCTC
>DASPUA010000267.1:0-10609 GCA_035623135.1 Thermodesulfovibrionales bacterium
TGACTACAAAAAGGGTGTGGTATCCCGTGAACTGGTCAGGGGAATCCTGAAGTCTTCTCCCAGGCAGAAACGGAAATTCCTTGCCGTTGACCCGAAGGTCGGGCATTTTCACTATTACAAAGGGGTTAGCCTGATTACGCCCAATCTTATGGAGGCTTCCCAGGGTTCCGGGGTCGAGATAAAGGATGAGCCGTCACTCATTAAGGCTGGCAAGATCCTTATGAAGCGTCTCGCCTGCAGCGCAGTATTGATCACAAGGGGGGAAGAGGGGATGAGCCTTTTCGAAAGAGACCGGATCACCCATATTCCCACAGTGGCAAGACATGTGTATGACGTTACGGGTGCAGGGGATACCGTAATCGCAGCCTTTACCCTTGCCCATGCCTCGGGAGCCACCCTGCGAGAGGCGGCCATTATTGCCAACCATGCGGCAGGAATTGTGGTGGGAGAGGTGGGTACCGCGGTAGTCACTCCTGAGAAACTTCGTCAATCCCTCTCCAAAGACCGCTGAAACCTAAAGATGCCAAGGGCAATCGCATTACTTTCGGGTGGGCTTGACAGTACCCTCGCTATCCTCGTGATGCTGCAACAGGGGATAGAGGTTACTGCGGTCACGTTTCTCAATCACTTCGGGTGTGATGTCAGCGACCGATCCTCTTGTTCCAGAAACCCCTTTCCCGCTGCTGAACAATTCGGGTTTCGCGTAAAACTATGCCATCTCTCATCCCAATTCATCGATATCGTTAAGAACCCCAGGTTTGGGTACGGCAAGAACATGAACCCCTGCATCGACTGCAGGATCCTTATGTTGAGAGAAGCAAAGGAATTGATGGAGTTGATAGGGGCGGATTTTGTCGTGACAGGAGAGGTGATTGGCCAGAGGCCCATGAGCCAGAAAAAAAATACCCTTGCCATGATTGATAAAGTGGCAGGGGTAAAGGGGTATGTGCTAAGGCCCCTCAGTGCGAAACTCATGCCAGTGACTGTTCCTGAGGAGAAAGGGTTGGTGAGGCGGGAGAAACTCTACGACTTCAGTGGCCGCTCGAGGAAGCCTCAGATAGTCCTCGCGAGGGAATTTGGACTCACAGACTATCCGGCGCCTGCGGGGGGGTGTCTCCTCACTGAGCCCAACTATTCATATCGCCTCAGAGAGCTCCTCAGCCATACTTCTGCCCCGTCGCTCAATGACCTGCACCTACTCAGGCTGGGAAGGCACTTCAGATTTTCCCCGAGGTGTAAGGCCATTGTGGGAAGGGACGAGAAGGAGAACAGTGCCCTGGAGTCTTTTGGTGATGAGGAGAGCTATCTCCTATGGGTGGAGGATGCGGGGAGTCCTACAGCCCTCCTCTCAGGTCAGGGGGCAGGAGATTTTGTCCCTTTTGCGGCTTCACTCTGCGCACGCTATTCTGATGCAAGGCACCTTCCTGAAGTGGAGGTGACGGTTGTCAAAGGCGGCAATCAGTTAGACGTAAGGAATCATGAATTGGCACTGAATACCCCTCACGGACCGCAAGTCGCGGATCATGTGTTCAGGATAAGGGTCTCTCCTGCGGGGAGCGACCTCGTTGAAAGATACAGGATAGAAAAGCCAAACACTAAAAACCGGAACGCATTCAGTGGAACGCGTGATGAGTAAAGGGTTACACACACCACGTGTCACGTTTATAATCTCACCGCCACCCCTTTTGCCCTCAGATATTCCTTCGCCTCTCTCACAGTAAATTCCCTGTAGTGGAATATGGAGGCAGCAAGGACCGCGTCCGCCTTGCCATACATTAGCCCTTCGTAGAGATGCTCGAGGGTCCCCGCGCCTCCCGAAGCAATTACCGGGATCGTGACTGCCTCTGAAACTGTCTTTGTCAATTCTATGTCATAGCCGTCCTTGGTCCCGTCCCTGTCCATACTGGTGAGCATGATTTCCCCTGCTCCCAAGACCTCCGTTTTTCTTGCCCACTGAATTGCGTCGATGAGCTTCATGGTCCTTCCACCATGGGTTGAGATGGCCCATGAGAGGCCAGGGGTGTGCGGGGGGAGGCGGACATCCTTCAGTGACGGGTTCTCAAACCATTCTTCCCCGGTCGCCCCGGACAGGTCAGAGGTAACCCTTTTTGCATCGATGGCCACCACAATGCACTGGCTTCCGAATCTCTCTGCGGCCCTGCTGATGAAGAAGGGGTCCTTCACCGCCGACGTGTTGATAGAGACCTTATCGCATCCTGCCCTGAGGAGGTCCCGTATGTCATCAAGGTTCTTAATGCCTCCCCCCACAGTCAGAGGCATGAACACATCATCAGCGGTCTTTTCCACCACATGGAGAATGATCTTCCTCTTTTCGTGGGATGCGGTGATGTCGAGAAAAATGAGTTCATCAGCCCCCTGGTTGTCGTAGAATTTTGCATTTTCCACCGGGTCCCCTGCATCCCGCAGATTGACGAAACTGACCCCTTTCACCACCCGTCCGTCCTTCACGTCGAGGCATGGGATGATTCTCTTAGCCAACATCCTGGAACTCCGTGACAGGTGAATCATGAATTGCAAAAACTGAAAATACAGCTTTTACCATTGTCTTCCCATTCATTATTGTTTAGCCTTTATCCATTGTTCTTCACGAGCTTAATGGCCTGTCTCAGGTCAAGGCTTCCCGAGTATATGGCTTTACCGGTGATTACTCCCCAGAGTCCTTCGATCTCCCGGAGTTTCTTTATGTCCTCAAGGGAAGAGACCCCGCCGGATGCGATTACGGGGATATTCACCGTTCTCACCATCTCACGCACTGCCCTGATATTCGGTCCGGTCATCATGCCGTCGGTAGAAATGTCTGTGTAAATGATCCCGGCGGCCCGGTTCTTTTGAGCCTCTTGTGCGAGAGACTTTGCGTCAGTTGCAGTGGTCTCGACCCATCCCTTCACCGCAACCTTTCCGTCCCTCGCATCGATACCCACGAAAATCTTACCGGGATACTTTTTGCACGCCTCTTCAAGCAGGGCTGGCTGTTCAATCGCGATGGTCCCGAGTATGACCCTCTGGATCCCCATTTCCACCAGCTCATCTATCTTTTCCATAGCTCTGATACCCCCGCCCAGCTCTATTGCCATGGCCACGGATTCACGTATTCGTTTCACCGCCTCCAGGTTCTTCTGGCCTCCTGTGAATGCACCATCAAGGTCAACCACATGGAGCAGCGTTGCCCCGCAGGACTCCCACTGCCTCGCGGTGAGCACGGGATCTTCAGAATAGACAGTAACCGCGTCTTCCCTGCCCTGGAGGAGCCTGACGCATTTGCCGTCTTTTAAGTCTATTGCAGGAATTATACGCATGTATTAATATAACAAAATATGTTCTCGCTATGCAGGAGCGGCCGTGGCAGAGAGACGAGACATGGTACCCTCAGATATAGTAAGAGCCTGATTTTCACTCTTATTTCAGCCCATCTGTTTTTGCATCTTCTCTCTGCGGAAGCCTTCCCGTTCGTTGTTCCGGAAATCCTTACCTATGACCTCACATGGACGGGAATCAAGGCAGGCGAGGCATCCCTGGAGATAAGGGATGAAGGAAATGAGATGAAGATCATTTCCACTGCGCGGTCAGCAAAATGGCTCTCTGTATTCTATACAGTGAATGACCTAGTGGAAAGCAGGCTTTCGAAAGGAAAACCCGCCATGGGCCAGCCGGTGAATTATAAAATCAGACTGCGCGAGGGAAGGAACAGGAAGAACAAGGAAGTGATATTTGATTACCGGAACCTGAAGGCCCTCTCCATCGATCACCTCGACAAGGAGCGGGCAGAGGTCGAAATCCCGGCCCAAGTGTTTGATTCTCTCTCAAGCTTCTACTATGTACGGACATTGAATCTGGAGGTGGGCAGGTCGGTCTTTGTCACGGTCTTTGACAATAAGAAGATCTGGGATATCGAGGTTCAGGTGCTGAGGAAGGAGAGGGTAGAGGTGCCGGCAGGACAGTTTACCACCATTGTGATTAAACCCCTGATGAAATCAGAAGGGATCTTTTACCGGAAGGGGGATATCTTCATCTGGCTCACTGACGATGAAAAGCGGATCCCCGTGATGCTCAAGACAAAGGTCAAGGTCGGCACCATCACCGCCAGACTTGTGGGAGGAAGGTATTGATTCCAGTTTCTGTGGTGATCGTCACAAAAGATGAGGTGGGAAATATCAGGGATGCCCTCGAGAGCGTGAGGGAATTTGAAGAGGTCGTGGTCCTGGACGCCTTTAGCAATGATGGCACGGTGGAGATATGCAGGAGATATACTCCAAGGGTATTCCAGCAGGAGTGGATGGGCTATGCAAAGCAGAAACAGGCGGCAGTGGATCTTGCGAAAAAGGAATGGGTGCTGATCCTTGATGCAGATGAACGGGTCACCCCTGAACTGAAAAGGGAGTTAACCGAAAAAATAGGAGAAGGCATGCGTGACGGTTTTTATTTGCCCCGGAAAAACTTTTTCCTCGGTAAATGGATACGCCACAGCGGATGGTGGCCTGATTACACGCTGAGGCTCTTCAGGAAGGAGGTATCCCATGTGGAGTACCGGGAAGTCCACGAAAAAGTGGTAGTGAAGGGTTCTGTGGGCTACCTGAAAGAGCCAGTGGAACACTATACCTACCGCACGATTGCGGATTACCTGAAAAAGATGGAGCAGTATTCCACCCTTTCTGCAAATGAACTGTGTATGAAAAAGACTACTCCCCTCCTTTCGATGATGGTCAATCCTGTTGCTGTCTTTATTAAGATGTTTTTCATCAGGCAGGGATTCAGGGACGGAATGCATGGTTTCATACTTGCCGGGCTGTATGGGTGTTATGTCTTTCTGAAATATGTGAAGATATGGGAGAAAAGAAGGGACAACAAAGGGCATGGGGTCATATGATTCTTGTAACCGACAGGAAAGCAAGGGGACGCTGCACAATCCTCTATGAGGGAAACGCATTTCCCTGTCCTTTATCGGTCCTAGGCTTTATATGAGGCTCGCGTTTATTAAGAAACGCTTCTCCATGCATGGCGGGGCAGAGAGGTATCTCCAGACCCTCATAAGACATTTGACAAAGGAAGGAAACGAGATCCACATATTCGCACACCAATGGTCAGAAGGAGAGGGGGCAATCTTTCATAAAATAGGGATCCTGCCTTTCGGTTCCTTCCTGTCGGTAGTCACGTTCAATATGAACACAAAGAATGCGCTGGAAAAAAATCACCGGATGGACTGTGTGGTGAGCTTTGAAAGGACAACATGCCAGGATATTTACCGGGCAGGAGAGGGATGCCATAGAGAATGGCTTGCCATAAGGTCAAAGGTGGAGCCATTTTACAAGAGGCTCTCGTTCAGGATAAACCCTCTCCACCTTTCTCTCCTTGCCCTTGAAAAGAGGCTCTTTTCGGATACGGCACTTATTGTTGCGAATTCAAGGATGGTAAAGGATCAGATCATACACCACTATGCGGTCCCGGAGCAAAGGATAACGATTATTTACAACGGCGTTGATCTGACGAGGTTTACTCCTGAGAACAGGGGAATGTGGCGTGAGAAGGTGCGGCAGGATCTTTCCGTATCAGGGCGCGGGAAACTTCTGCTTTTTGTGGGATCGGGGTTTAAGAGAAAGGGGGTGAAGACCCTTATCAGTGCTATGGCCCTAATGAAGGAAGAGGATATCAAGACACTGGTGATCGGAGGGGACGAGGTGAAAAGCTATGAAAGGTGGGCGGTTCAGTGCGGGGTGGGTGAAAGAATCGTCTTCCTCGGTCCCCAAAAGGAGATAGAGCAATTCTATGCAGCCGCCGACCTCTTTGTACTCCCTACCCTTTATGATCCCTTCAGCAATGCCACGTTGGAGGCGATGGCATCCGGGCTTCCTGTGATCACCACAAGGAATAACGGTGTGGCTGAACTTATCGAAAACGGAAGAGAGGGTTTTGCTCTCCCTGACCCTCTTGATGTGCGGGAACTGGCTGATACCATACGTCATTCCCTTCCCCGCCTCCCTGCCATGGCGGAACAGGCAAGGGAGAAGGCGGAACACTATCCCATCGAGAGGGCAGCACAGGAGTTTACCGAGACGATAAAGAGGATAAAGAAAACTGATAGGTATCCGGATTACCATTCTTGAGCGATGAATTTTCAGGGTGTCAGAAAGATCCTTGTGATAAAGCTTCGCCATATCGGCGATGTCCTTCTCGCGGTCCCTGTCTTCAGGGCGCTGAGGGAGCATTTCGGTGACGCACATATCTCCGCCCTCGTGAATTCCGGTACGGAGGATGTGCTCAGCGGTAATCCCCTCATTAATGAAATACTCCTCCTTGAAAGGAATGTGAAGGGGTTGTCCTTGCTGAAACGGTATGTGAAAGAGATTGGGTTTCTGAAGCAGGTCAGGGCAAGAGGGGTTGACATGACCGTTGATCTCACAGGGGGTGACAGGGCAGCAATCCTCTCTCTTGTATCAGGGGCGAGGTACCGCCTTGGATGGATGCCGAGGAAAGGGTTTCCCGGCAAAAGAAGGCTTTATACCCACCTGTCCCTGCCTGAGGCAGGTGACCATATGGTGTTACAGAACCTTGACGTAGTGAGCGACTTCGGGATAGATACGCAAAATCTTTCTGTGGATTTTCATATCCCGGAAAAGGACAGGGCCGTTGTAAGGGCAATGCTCAAGGAACACAAGATAACGGAAAGTGATTCCGTTGTGCATATACATCCAACCTCTCGCTGGCTCTTTAAGTGCTGGAAGGATGAATACATGGTAGAGGTCATTGGCTGGCTTGTGAATCAGGGATTAAAGGTGGTCGTCACTTCATCACGTGACCCTAAGGAAATAAACAAGGCAAAAAAAATAGTGTCGTTGGTTTCTGATGTTCTCCTTCCTCACATCCCTGCGCTGGAAAGGGGTGGCACAGGAGGGATGGTAGACCTCTGCGGGACAACGACGATAAAACAGTTGGCCGCTGTTTCAGATGCCGCTGATCTTTTTTTCGGCGTCGATTCTGCACCAATGCATATTGCCGCTGCGGTGGGTACTCCTGTCGTCGCACTTTTTGGACCGAGTGGGGCCTTTCACTGGGGGCCATGGGACAATGGAAGTTCCCTGTCAGATGTTCAAAGCGCGGCGTTCAAAAGCCCTTACCTCCAGAAAAACGGGATACAGACCTTTGGTATTCACACCGTGATCCAGCGGGAATGGGGATGCATCCCCTGCGGCAGTGATGGATGTGAGGGAACAAAAATAAGCAAATGCCTTGATGACATATCTGCGGGTGAAGTTATAGATGTGCTCAGGGAAAAACTGGGGAAGCACTGAGAATGTTTACTGTGCTGCATACAGAATCATCAAAAGGCTGGGGCGGACAGGAGAACAGGATCCTGAAGGAGGCCAAGGGGCTGCAGAAGCTGGGGGTAAGGGTGATAGTGCTCTGTCAGCCGGGGAGTATCCTCGAAAAAAATGCCCGCTCGGAGGGAATTGAGGTCAGGACATGTACAATGGGCAAACACTATAACGTAGTTGCCATCTCCTCCATCCTCAGGCTAATGAAGAGGGAAAAGATCGATGTTGTGAGCACCCACAGCGGAAGAGACAGCTTTCTTGCAGGGATTGCAGGGAGGATTTCCCGGAGAAGGCCCCTTATCGTCAGAACCCGCCATATCGCCATGCCAATCACCACGCGGATTACCTATCGCATGCTGCCGCATGTCGTGGTGACGACAAGCGAGTACGTCAGGCAGTACCTCATACGAAAGGGCATAGCCCCGGAGAAGGTGGTCACGATCCATACAGGTATCGACCTCTCCGTATTTAACCCCGACTCCACTACAGGCAACCTGAGAGAAGATTTAGGACTGAAACAAGACATCCCTCTCATCGGAACCGTGGCAATCTTGCGGTTCAAGAAAGGCCACCACATTCTCCTTGACGCAGTCCAGGAGGTTTTGAAGGAGATCCCCGAAGCGGTCTTTGTGTTTGCTGGCGACGGGCCGCAGAAGAACAATATCGAAAGGAAGATCAACAGTATGGGGTTAACCCAAAAAGTCCTTATGCTCGGTTTGAGAAAGGATGTGCCCGGGGTGCTTAAATCGCTCGATATCTTCGTTCTGCCCACGCTCCAGGAGTCTCACGGGGGGGTGTTTGTTGAGGCAATGGCCATGGGGAGACCGGTTATCGGAACGGACGTGGGGGGTGTGGGCGAGGTCATACAGGACGGGATCAATGGCTATCTCGTGAGGCCAAATGATGTATCCGCACTCGCAGGAGCAATGATCAGCATGCTGAGGGATAAAGAGCGTACGGCTCTCATGGGCAGGGAAGGAAGAAAGATGGTGCAGGAAGGGTTCACGATCGAGGGGATGTGCGAAAAGACATATGCCCTCTATTCTTCCCTCCTCGCGAGGAAGCGTCGATGAGGCCGGTACCTGTACTCATGTACCACCATGTCAATCCTCACCGCGGGGATACGGTTACCGTCACGCCTGAGGTCTTCGAGAAACAGATGCGGCACCTTGATGAATCGGGCTATAGGACCCTGAAGATTGATGAGTTGCTCTCGTATATAGCCGGGGGTGTAATGATAAAGGAGAAGGCGGTCGTGGTCACCTTTGATGACGGCTGGCTTGACAACTATCTCTTTGCAGCGCCTGTTCTCAAGAGATATCGGATCAACGCCACCATTTTTATTATTACCGACAGAATAGAACAGGCATCGGCACACACCTCATCCCTCCCGGACGATATCCCGACGCACAATGAATCAAAGGAATTGATACGGCAAGGGGAGGGGTGGAGGGTCTCCCTCAACTGGAGGCTCATTGAAGAACTGGTAGAGACCGACCTTTTCGAATTTTACTCGCACACGAAGAGCCACAGAAAGTGCAGCCTTCTCTCAGAAGCTGAGCTTATGGAAGAGCTCAAGGACTCCCAGCAGATTATTGAAGAAAGGCTTGGCAGGCCGTGTCCCTATCTCTGCTGGCCTTATGGCGAGTACAGCACAACGGCAGCGGAGATCGCAAGGGATGCCGGGTACCGTGCCCTCTTCACCACGCTTCACGGTGTTGTCACTGTGGGGTCTGATCCCTTTGCGATTAAACGAATCGTGGTGAAGGATAAAGTGGGATGGTTCCGGAAAAGGATGACCGTGTATACAACCCCCCTGCTTTCGTCGCTCTATCTCACGGTGAAGAAGACATGAGCCGCCTTTCTCATAACTTGCTGGACCGCTATATCGAGCGCTATGTAAGGGAGCATCCTCATCAACTTAAGAAGATCGCAGAGCTGGCATTCACTCCAAGGAGGTTTCTGGTGATATCTTCCACGGCTCTAGGAGATACTCTCCTTTCCACCCCTGCCGTCAAGAGTCTCCGGAAATCCTTCCCCAAGGCAAGGATAACGGCGTTGCTACATAAGAACATTGCTTCCCTGTTTATGCATTTCAAGTATATCGACAAAATTATTCCGTATCACGGAGGATACAAGAGGTTCTTCGAGACAGCAAGGAAGATCGGTGAGGAAAAGCCCGAGGTGTGTTTGATCTTCCATGGAAACGGGCCCCAGGATATCGCATTTTCGGTTTTGAGCGGGGCGCAGTTCATCCTAAAACATCCGACCAAGAGCCCCTACCGCAAATATCTGGCATATGATTTTGAGCAGACACACCGGCATACTATTGAAGAGAGACTTGATCTGGTAAGGAAAATAGGAGGTACGGTTATCGATCCTGTGATGGAAATTCCTCCACTCATTGACCGCAGGAAACGGGAAAAAATTGCGCGCCTTGTGGGTGATGGAGGGATCCTTATCGGCTTTCAGATAGGCGCGGCTGACCGATATAAGATGTGGTCTCCTGAGAAGTTCATTGGCCTAGCGCGGTTGATCGCAAGGCGGCATCCGGGGGTCAAGATTCTTTTAACGGGGGTTGCCGGGGAGCGTGTTCTTGCCAGAAAAATTGTTGCCGCATGCGGAGGCATAGCTGTCAGCAACATCTGTGGAAAATTGGCAGTGGATGAGTTGCCCTATTTGTTGGAAAGATTAAATCTCTTGGTGACCAACGATACGGGGCCAATGCATCTCGCATTTGCGTTGGGAACACCCACCGTTGCCCTGTTTTCGCCAACTGACTTTATGACTATAGGACCTTATCATGCAAAGGGTCCGTACAAGGTTGTGTATAAGCCCCCACCGTGTGACAAATGCACAACAAAAAAATGCAAGAAGCCGATATGCATGGAACAGATAAGCGAGGAAGAGGTACTGGAAGAGGTCGAGCAATTCATGTAAGTATGGAATCTGAAGAAATGGGAAAGAGCGATATGCTGCATATGCAAGATTCCTAGGAGCGGAAAGCAGGTAATGCACGTTTCAAGTGATAAGGATCAGAAGGTCTTGCAGATACACTTCTGGGGAGATGTCAATGGTCCGTTAAAGGGAAGCGTGGAGAATATTGTCTTATCTCTGGCAGGGGGAATGAAAAGATATGCCCCGCTGATTGCAAGCTTGGGCAAGGAGAATACTGAGTCCGTAAAGGATGGGATCACCTTTTATACGTTCAAGGAGGACAGAGTTAAGAAGAGGGTTTTTAATAAGTTTTTCAATTTAAAGTTGTATACTTTTAGCAGTTT
>DASPUA010000268.1:0-3025 GCA_035623135.1 Thermodesulfovibrionales bacterium
TTTCCCTTTGAACTAGGAATTTCTTCCAATTATTTTTGTAGGTACGGTGTGGTAGTCTGGAATCAACAGGGAAAAAAGAAAAAGAAAGGGGTGAAGGAGATGACAGCGCAGGAAGGACATAGGGAGCATGTATACGGGAAGTTGGTGATGGCGCCGGTTCTTGGGCTGCTGTATGTAATCGCACTGCCGTTCATCGCCATAGGGAGCGTGGCAGCGGTGATGGGCAAGAGGGTGGCAGAAGGGCTTTACCATGTAGTGGGCAACCTAGTTTCCTTTGGATGGAGGCCATTGGAGGCACACCTTGAGGGCAAGAAGAAGGAGAGGAAGAGGAAGGAAAAGGATTCATCCAAGTGAGGGGAAGAATAAGTATAGTAACTCATAAACAAACTGTCGTCATGGACGGCACAGAGGAAGGAGGAAGAAGATGCATACACTGTTTGATTTCATGACCCACATAAAAGGGGTGGAGTATGTATTGGCACTGATGTTCATTGCAGGGTATATCCTATTTTCCGAGGTACTGAAGGCAAAGCCCTTTGCAACGGTAAAGAGCACTGGCAAAGATGACATTGAGTATGTGAGGAAGGTAGGGTACCGGGGGATAATGAAGACCATGGGCAAGATAGCGGCAGCGCCGTTTATCGGGATAGCCTATGTGGTGATGCTGCCCTTTGCCTTTGTGTCAGCCCTTGGGGCAGAGGTGGGCGGCAGGGTGATGAACCTTGCGGCAAGGAGCGCGCACTTTGGATGGACGCCGGTGGCATCGTACCTGACCGGTAAGAAACACAAAAAGGAGAGTAAGAAACAGGAAGAGAAGAAATAACCTTCCTTCACCCGGCAGTTCCCGGACATCTTGCCGGGAACTGCCGATAAACCGCATCTTTTGATAACCACTCAACTTTATTAATTTTAAGAAAATCGGGTCTCATCTTTTTCAAAGATTCTTGAGTTCCCCAAAAGCATAATCATCGTATCTCTGCCTTCTCCATTTAAAGGGGATGTCAATTATTTCCCCCGGTTTATTTATGCAATGGAGCGCCTTAAGGGCCTCTGCAAGCACAGCCCTCTGTTGTGTGATATTGAATGGCTCTCCAAGGGGATGGCCAAAGGGCCACCTGAGATAGATTGTCCTGGGCGGTTTCACCTTCACGGTATATTCCCTGACGATCGATATTCCTATGGTAGGGATACCAATATGCTCAATTGCCCTCTGTATCAGTCCTACGGACTGGTTGCAGATTCCTCAGCCAGGCGTGAGCAGGACGATATCTACACCCGCTTTTTTCAGGAGTCGGGCAACCTCAGGAGCGGTCTTGTTGATAAGGGTAGGTAAATGTGACCCCGTGATATGACCCATGAATCCATAGTGCGTGTCTGCCACTTTGCCTATTAGGCCTTCCTGTTTAAATTCTTTTAACCTGTCCACCGGAAACACGATATTAATGTCCTTGTCTGCGTCAGCATGGTCATAATAGTCATGGGTGATGATGAGATCCGTAAATGCTTTTGTCACATCAATCACCCTGAATGAGGGATCACCATTATGATCTTCCATATCAAAGGGTTTCTGGGCCCTGTGATGCACCCCCGCTGTGGTGACGAGTGCAATAATGCTTTCGTTCAGTTTTTTCGTGACCTGCGTCCAAGGTATTTCCCCTAATTCAGGTGGCTGGTATGCGGCAACAGAACGTTTGGCAAGAAACGGAAAGCGGGCGAGAAGTTTCGCAATAAGCCTGTTCTTAAAACGAGAAACTGGTATCACCAAATGTGTATGCCCTATTTCTCATCATCGTCATCAAGCATCCTGTGTTTTGGCCCCTCAACATCATCATACTGCCCGCTCTTTACTGACCATATAAAGAAAAGCCATGCGCCGATACCGAGTATGATGGATAAAAAGATCAGAAATCCTATGGTCCACATGCGATAATCCCTTTTCCTTTTTGTTTCCTTATTCTCAGCGAATTGGTCACCACAAAAAGTGAACTTGCAGCCATAGCCCCTGCCGCAATAATGGGATGGAGTACCCCCGCAGCCGCGACAGGGATCGCAGCGATATTATAAAAAAAAGCCCAAAATATGTTCTGCTTTAGCACTGTGTAGGTACTTCTTGAGAGGCCTACGAAGTAGGGTATGAGACGCAGGTCATTTCTGATCAGCACTGCGTCTGCACTCTCTATAGCGATCTCTGTTCCCCTGCCCATGGCAACACCCACAGATGCCTCGGTGATGGCAGGGGCATCATTAATGCCATCACCAACCATCATAGCTCTCTGTTTCTGCTTCTGTATTCCTGCAATGTAAGCCCTCTTCCCGACCGGTGATATCCCGGACAGTGTCTCCTTAATACCCACCTGGGAAGCTATGGATCTGGTTGTGATATCTGTATCACCGCTCACAATAGCCACAGTGCACTTCATCGCGTTTATGGAGTCCATTGTCTCGGGAACCTCGTCCCTGATTATGTCAGAGATTACGAGTAATGCCCGCACCTCTCCGTCCCATCCCACGAAGATGACCGTATCACCCTGGCCTTCAAAGTACCTAGCAGACTCGTCGAGACGCCCTAGAGGTGTCATATTAATCCCCTCCTCCTGCATCAATACACGGTTGCCGATGAGGATCCTTCTTCCCTGCACATAACCCTTTACACCTTTTCCTGGGAGGGTTTTGAATCCTGTCACCGGAAAGGAAGGAACAGCAGCCGCACATATTGCGTGGCCTATGCTATGTTCTGACATATATTCCACAGAAGCAGCGACTGAAAGGAGATGGTCCCTTGCGAGGGACTGGTCGGCAATTATCACCTCTTTGAGCAGCGGTCTCCCTTTTGTGATTGTGCCTGTCTTATCAAAGATGATATGGCCAAGTCTGGCACCCTTTTCGACTACCTCGCTGTTTCGGATGAGAATTCCTCTGGAAGAGGCCATGGTGGTGAAGATGAGCACTGCGAGCGGTGTTGCGAGTCCAAGACTGCAGGGGCATGCAATTACAAGCACAGAAACGCCGGTCATAAGGGAATGAT
>DASPUA010000269.1:0-4670 GCA_035623135.1 Thermodesulfovibrionales bacterium
TCCGCCAAAATTAACACAATAGGAAACCTCGGGCCGGCAGATCTCCCAGGGGTTGCCCAGGCGAAGCCACTTGTCGGTCTTTTTCACCTGCCATCCATCGCGGATGTCCTGATCAAAGATGCCGAATTCATACCGTATGCCATATCCGATGGCAGGCACGCTCAGCGATGCAAGCGAGTCCATATAGCAGGCGGCAAGCCTTCCGAGACCCCCATTGCCAAGTCCTGGCTCTTCCTCCTGTGCAAGTACTTTTTCCAGATCTAGACCTAGTTCTTCCACAGCCTCCCGCATTTGGTCGGTGATCCCCAAGTTCAGGAGATTGTTACCAAGATGCGGTCCCATCAGAAACTCCGCCGAGAGGTAGCTGGCCATCTTCAGATCAGGGCGCGATAAATTTTTGAGCGCGTGAATAAAATGGTCCAGCAACCGGTCCCGCACTGTATAAGCTACGGCCATATACCAATCGTTCAACGTAGCAAGTTCCGGTGTGCGACCCTGGATATGATAGAGGTTATCGAGGATACCCTGCTTCATCGAGACAACGCTCACCCCTGGCCCAGTGTTTTCGCTGGTATCGACAGATGATGAGACGCGTCGCTTGCGTGATTGTTTGGCCATACTTATTCCTTTTACGCAAATACCCTTACGTGAAGGCTGCTCTTCATAAGAGACTACCATTTGGGGTGGTGCATTTCAACTTTTTTTAGTGTCACTTTTTTTAGTGTCTATTCCCTATGTCCTATCAGTGCATAACGCAAAGGGACAGCTACGGAACGAAAACGCGATCAACCATCTAAGTGCTCCAGCTTGGGTCTGTATAGGTCTCAGTATTTGAGATTTGCCCTGAAGTATGAACAGTTATGAAGCTCATATGGGGCGCAAGTAACGGAGGTATCCCGCTACAAGGTGATACCAGAGCTATCTTGAAAGGTCAACCTATTACTGGTTAAAACTTTCATTCTTTAAAGATACCTGATGTTGCACAGCACATGCCGCAATATACACCAGCAGACACGCGATTATAAGAAAATAATGCTCTATCGGGGTGTGCTCCCTAACCCCCTTTTTCTGTGATAATGATTATGAAACTGAAGGTGATTTCAATTTGAGGTTGACGCTATGGTGCCTTCTTGATAGCGTGTTATCAAGAGTGATGATAAGTAAATGGATGAAATCCTGACAAAGGCGTTGAACGTCGTTATCATAGTTTTCATGGTCTCGGCTATGCTGGACTGTGGCTTGAGTCTGACACTGAGGCAGATTTTTGAACCATTACGCAATATCCGTTTGGTAATCTCATCAGCGGTGGCGAGCTATGTCCTGGTTCCTCTCATAGGGATTATCATTTCAAAGCTCTTGGGCCTCGCAGAACCCTTGAAAATCGGTCTGGTCCTCTTCAGCATGGCGGCAGGCTCTGAGGCTGGACCCAAAGTGGTAGGCCTGGCAAAGGGGAATGTGGGTCTTTCTGTTGGACTCCTGGTAGGGCAACTGGGTGTAACTATTATCTACATTCCTTTGCTTCTCTCCCTGTTTCTGCCTGAGGTTCAATTTGACCACGGTAAATTGCTGCTGAAGCTGTGCGCAACAGTTGTCCTGCCGACTTGCACGGGCCTTTTCGTGAAAGCGCGTTATGGAAAGATGGCCGACCGCTTGAGTCCTTACATGCGCAGGATATCATCGATTTCCATGTTGATATTGGCAGTGTCAATTCTCGTTCTCAATTATAAAGGGATATTGCGGTTGTTTGGTTCGGGGGCGATAGGCGCAGCATTGATCTTCTTTGCCGTCTCTTTCCTTGTCGGCTACCTGCTTGGAGGGCCGGAAAAGGCTGATAGGCGGGCGCTAGCAATTATAACTGGGACACGCAACACTGCCATATCATTAATGATCGCCAGCCAGATGTTTGATGATCCTAACGAACTTATAATGATAATTGTAATGGTCGTCATGATGGTAATAACACTCTTGCCGCTCTCCCTGTATCTTGGCCGCAGGACTGCCCAGCAGCAGATTAAAGTCTAATAAGTCCATGAATATGAGCATAAAAGGGTGCATGAGGATAGGTCGAGGCGCTATCGGGGACAAGACGACAAAAAGTCACTACACCTATTTAGATGAGTGAGATATTTACACAACAGCACCTTCAGGACGGCGTTGTCTGCGTTAATTGGCCGGCATTCTCTCAGAGGGCATCAATTTTCAAAGAGAAGAAGTATAATTTGATCGTTTCCCGGTTCCTTACCTCACCTTCCCAATGGAATAGCTACGTGAGGACTCACTCCTTTGTCTCTTCTACCTTTGCCCAGGTCTTATCAGGGTCATATCTCTTGATGGCTTTCGCCAATTTCTCGGTATCCTTTCCAAGGTCTTTCTGATAAACCACCCCTTCCTGATTCACGATAAAGGTCATGATGCCTGAAGAGCCATATTTCGCAGGGTATGCAACAAAAGCAAACCCGAGTATCATATTCCCCTTCACCACATAGTCATATGTGCCACCGATTGCATGAGGACCCTGTGCCTTGAGGATCCTGAAATAGTACCCAAAAAAAGGTTCGGGCTTTTCGCTCCTTCCTTTTGTTCCGTACCCAATGAGCGATGCATTGGCAACAAAGGGACCAAGGGGGCTGTCCTCTTCCCCTTCCTTTGTATCCCAGTAAAGACCGTCATGCTTACCTTTGCTGCTCATAAACTTCTGGGCGAATGACAATTTTCCGTTGCCATCGAGGTCCTTAAAGGCATACTCGCTCTGCGCCTCAACAAATGCATGGAGCGAATTAATAACCTTAAGCTCGTTCCCGCCTATCCTCCGGCTTAGCAACTCATCTTTTCCCGCCTTTGTATCAAAGTACCATGTTGTCCCCTTCTTCACGATAGGAATCGGAAAGGGATAATCATCGCTTCCCACATCGAGTACCACCCTTTCTTCGCTCTGTCTTTCAAGACTATTTTTCTCCTCAAATTCCTTGATAAAACGCTCCCTTCCCGCTTTGTCTCTCACCTCATCGCCTGAAGAGACTATCGTTTCTGATCCTGGCCCAAGAATGGCACCAAGTTCCTTGATGTCATTGGCCTTGAGTGCAGCCACAAGGGAACTGACCGCATCTTCCTGAGTAGCAAAAGTCTTTTGCTTCCCTTTGGCAGCGGCTGAACTCGGCGTCGAGAAAGCCACCACTGCTATACAGGTCAGCATGAAAGCTATTCCGAAAAACAAGAATCTATTTTTATGGAATCTCATCAATCTCATTCTCCTTCCCTCCCTATAATATCGCGGTAAGATATACAAATTCCTTTAGTTGTCATCTTATCTGCGACCTCCACCACCGCCTCCACGACCTCCTCCTCCACCACGGGCACCCCCACCGCGAGAACCTCCGCTGAAACCACCGCCACCTCGAGATCCACCGCCAAAGCGGCTGGACTGACCGCGTTGACTTGCCGAGCGTTCAAACCTACCGTTACCGGCGCCGTTAAAGGCGTTCTGACGCCCGCCGCGCTCGAAACTGCCAGTTCTCCCAGCAGTTCCTCCAGTGCCCCTGCCGAAATCCCTCGTCTGGGCTCCAGCGCCACGACTTTCACCAAACCCACGGGCCTCCCTGGTAGAAGCACCAGGACGTGAGGATTGTCCAAACTGCCTTGCCGTTTTAGAATCGCGGTAGGCAGCACCCTTCCTGTGGCTTGGGTCATGGTTCCAATTTCCCCGGCCACCCTGGCGATCTCTGTGTTGGACACGTTCACGATTGTTATTACGGTTAACGTTTCTGTTCCTGTTTGAGTCTATATTTATGTCACCTCCACCCCAGTTGCATCCGCCCCAAGCATAGCCCCAGGCGGCACCTATTGCCAGTCCCACTCCAAAGGAAAACAGTGCTGCTCCCGGAACATATCCGGGAGGGTAGTAGTAATAAGGCGGATACGCAGGATACGGCCATGCACCGTACACCACTGTCGGATTGTATGTGGGCACATAAACAACCTCTGGGTTGGCCGGCTGAATGATTATGGTCTCTTGTTCCACAATCACCTTCTGCTCAGGTGTGGTATTGAGATTACCTGCATCCTTTGCCCTCCTACGTAGTACCTGGACAGTGTCCATTACTTCCTTCTGCTGTCCAAGGACCGCGTCTCCCAGTTTCTGGGTCCAGTCAAGCTTCTCGCTCATCATCGAAATCACTTGAGGGAAGTTTACCAGTGATTTAACGCTGGGGTCCCACGTCTGCTTCTCAAGCGCATTGGCAAGGGCATCGCCTTTAAGGTCTTTGTTTTTGGCGAGCCAGCGGTCAGCCTGCACAATCTCGATGGGATAGGTCGATGCCATCAGGATCTGTGCGATCACCTCATCAGGATAGAGCGCGATGGGCGCCAATATCTGTTCAAGCTGTTCTCTGGAAAACTCCCGGGAAGGCGCTCCTCCGGTATCCTGCGCAAAAACTCCTGGAGGTAAGACCATAACAACAACAAGCAACCAACGCAGTGCATGCGTAAAAAATCTTCCTCGCTTCATAAAACCTCCTTAGTACATCTCTCCTAAACAGGCTAGGCTTTTGGTACTTCTATCAGAGATACGAGCCAGTGTCGTCTCCCGTAAATGTCCATCGTTTACGAAGCATAGAGAACTCTCCCCTCTGAGAGGTGAGCCTCTTCATGCCTTGGTCCCCTTATGTATTCTT
>DASPUA010000270.1:0-3199 GCA_035623135.1 Thermodesulfovibrionales bacterium
CCGCTCTCTGCGTAATCTCTGTTTCCAGCCTCAGAAGCGATTTGTTCACGAGGAACTTGGGTGGAATTTTCGGATGACCAATCTTCAGGCCGCTGTGGGCTTAGCCCAACTCGAAAGACTGGATGAATTTGTCGTGCGTAAACGCTTTATGGGAAAGCGCTATTCGGAGTTACTTTCGGACACGCCAGACATGCAGCTGCCGCTTTCTCACATGCATTATGCCGAGAATATTTACTGGGTATACGGACTTGTTCTCGGCGACAAAGTCCCTTTTGATGCAAAAGAAGCAATGCGCAGGCTTGGTGAGCACAATATCGGAACCCGCCCGTTTTTCTGGCCAATGCATGAACAGCCGGTATTCAAAAAAATGGGGCTTTTCAAGAATGAACATCATCCGGTGGCCGAGGAAATCGCACGTCGGGGTTTCTATATTCCGAGCGGTCTTGCACTGACTAATGAGCAGATTGAAATAGTGGCAGAAGCGGTTAAGAAAGTAATGCAAGGAAACGATTGAGTTGCAACTAAGCTTACTCGTTCTTGACCTTAATCTTAATCTCAACCTTAATCTTATTTGACAGACGAACTTATGAACGTTTTTGGAACATACTCAAAATATTACAATTTGCTTTATAAGGACAAAGATTACGCAGGTGAAGCACAGTTTGTCCATGAGCTGCTGCAAACTCATTCACCAGGCACCAAGACAATCCTTGATCTGGGATGTGGAACCGGGAGGCATGATTTTCTGCTCGCTGAGAAAGGTTATGCCATTACAGGTGTTGACCGCTCCGAGGAAATGCTCATGATGGCTAACAAACGCTTGTGCTCAACCTCAAACTTGTCTTTCATACAAGGGGATATCAGGACTTTAAATATCGGAGAGCAATTTGATGCTGTTATCTCTCTCTTTCACGTTATGAGTTATCAGACTTCCAATGAGGACCTGAAAGCGGCCTTCTCCACTGTCAAAAGGCATCTTACGCCCGGTGGTATATTCATTTTCGACTGCTGGTACGGTCCCGGTGTGCTGAGCGACCGACCGTCCGTCCGGATTAAACGACTTGAGGACGAGGAGATCGTTGTCACTCGCATAGCAGAGCCCGTGATGCACCCGAACGAGAATCTGGTGGATGTCAATTATCTGGTTTTTGTAAAAAACAAAGGTGACGGTTCTGTTGAAGAAATCAGGGAAACCCATACAATGCGCTACCTCTTTAAGCCTGAGATAGAGTCGCTATTTGAAGTAATCAGCATGAAGTATGTGGGCTGTTATGAATGGTTGACAAATCACGAGCCTGGACAGAATACATGGAGAGTGTATTTCATTGGGAAAGCTTAGGGACATTAATCCTTGTTGCGAAATTGACCAGGGCTTCACTATTGCGTTATTAATGTGATCTGAATCAAAACGAAAGGACACGCATATGTTATCAAAAATAGTTCCGAATCCCATGTTGTCATGGATGAAAAGGAAAATTCAAGATGCCGTTGCACAAGGCGGCCCTGTATCTCCAAAGAGGCTCACTGTTGAAGCAATCAAGTACTTTCCCTATAAAAAGTCGGATGATTCGTTTGTGATCCCCAAAGCCCCTGCTGTTCAGTATGCAATGTGCAGGTCGGGATTGCCAATTCCTCCCGAGGAATTGTGGAGCGGCTACGGCGGGACCTCAGAAGAATATCTCTCCTCAGGCAGAGAGCATGCGCAGACCATGCTGTCGATCTTGCATTCATCAAACTTTACCTTAAAAAGAGGGAGCAGGATACTGGATTTCGGTTGCGCGGCAGGAAGGATGATACGGGAGTTAAAAGACCTCTCTTCATTGTGTGAGATATGGGGCACTGATATAAGCGCTGAACACATTTATTGGTGCAAGCAGCACCTGAGTCCGCCGTTTTATTTTGTCACCACAACCACCATTCCCCATCTCCCCTTTGAAGACTCCTATTTTGACCTCGTCTATGCCGGCTCGGTTTTTACCCATATCGATGACCTTGCAGAAGCATGGTTACTGGAACTCAGAAGGGTCCTTTCGCAGACAGGCAGGCTCTATATAACAATCCACGACAATAATACCGTGCAACTGCTTGACGGGAAGTATAAAACCAATTGGTTAGCCATAAAAATGAACAATAATCCATTCTACGCACAGTCAAAATATTCCCATGGCATGCTTGTAGTGGGTCGGGATACCGGGTCTCAGGTTTTTTATGATAGTGCATACTTTCTGAAAATATTGGAACCGATGTTCGATATCCTTTCGGTCAATCAAGAGGCCTATGGATTTCAAACAGCGATATTGCTTAAAAAGAAAACCTGACGACAGGGAAACCTTCTTATCATTGCGATGGCTCTCTGTTTTTTTGCTGATAATTGATATACAGTAACCGTTTCATCTCTTCTTTTGACGATGAAAGATAAGTTTCCTCCCCCACCGCCAACCAGAGTCGGTTGGCCTTGGACGACTGGAATGTCGCATCCACCTGACGTGATGCCAGGTGGCCGGCCTTGGCCGAAGATCAGCATAGTCACGCCATCTTATAATCAGGGGAAATTCCTTGAAGAGACCATCCGTTCGGTCTTGTTCCAGGGGTATCCAAATCTTGAATACATTATCATCGATGGAGGAAGCACTGATAACTCGGTTGATATCATAAAGAAATACGAGCCATGGCTGGTATATTGGGTGAGCGAGCCGGATCATGGACAAAGCCATGCAATAAATAAAGGTTTTAAACTGGCTACAGGCGATATTTATGCATGGATAAATTCTGATGACTATTATCTGGAAGGGGCTTTTCATGCTATTGCAAACGCGTTTGTCGCACTCAAGCAAGAAGCAATTCTTATCGGATACGGCGATGTCGTGGATATGGATGGCAGTTTTCTTGATACAAGAAAGATCGAACGCATAGATAGAGAAACTCTGCTCGACTGGGAAGAGAATTGGTTTCTTCAGCAAGCCTGTTTTTGGCCCTCAACCTGTTGGAACGGTGTAGGAGGGGTAAACGAAGGACTGGAATTGCTCATGGATTACGATTTATGGTTCCGGTTTCTAAAACTATATCCTTTCTTCTACATTGATAAGCCGCTTGGAGTTTTACGGTATTACAAAGAAACAAAGAGTTATAGCAAGCGCAACCGTTCATTCGCAGAAAAAGTTGCGGTCTGGATTCTTAATGGTGACGTGGATGCTGCGGT